>SHYB01000033.1 GCA_009693015.1 Dehalococcoidia bacterium | reverse complement strand
GTTTCGTCAGGCCATTTACCTGGCATGCCCCAAAGGATCTTTCTCAAGGAACCTTTGGTGTTGCATCGTGGACAGTCTGTGACTGCCAATAGTGAGAACTTCATTGTGAGAAATGACCCTTAATCACTAAATTAGAGAAGAGTCGCCCTATAAGCCGGAGATACGGTGCTCTTGATTTATGGCTAAACAATGTGAACGATTGCTAATGTCAAATATGGTCAACTTCGTTTGGCCATTTCCCGGCAAATCGAATAATGAGCAGAAGGAGGAAACTTCAACCGCTGCGCCAAAAAACATGTGAATCCAAGATTCGCCGAACAAGTTGAACAATGAATATGGAATTAAGAGTGAAGCTACAACTAAATTGAGCTTGCGATTTATTTTTGCTGACAAAAGCAGAGATAGATAGATCATTATAGTCGGTATAGAGACTGAGATTAGCCGTGCGAGTATGAATGCTTGTGGAATGTCAAATGTAAATACCTTTCCAGCGAGAATATCTCCTGCGTTCCAGGCATGTAAAGGTGAAAATAATCTACGTATATGTAGAGAAACATGAAACTGGTCCACAACGCTGCGATCTTCAGTTTTACATTAACCTTGGTGTCCTCTAATGTGTTCAACGCAAGCTCTCCCTAAGTTAGATTCAGAATTTCATTATAGATAAAGAATACGCCACACTTGCGGAAAACTTGCACTTTGCTTAGGGGTATAGGCCCCGCAGTTTATGCATTATGCTTGGTCTAGGTTTGATTGAATTAAAGAAGAGTCGCCCTATAAGCCGGAGAAGTAGCAACGAAGTAGCAACGTGAGCAGAGGTTTGACTGCTTCTCGAGCCACTATTGAGTTAAACAAGCCTGTGTTATAGGGTTCTGCGTGTAAGAAGCAGTGCACAAAACCTTACTTCCGTTAACGTATTGTTACCAATGGCGAGGTCCACTCCGGCCAATCTGTGTCATGCTCAAGTTGTGACTACCTCGCTGAATCATCCAATCGAGCGATGTGCATGTAGGAAAGTGATCTCCGAAGCACTACCTATAAGTATACCTGGATACCTGAAGAACGGAATACCTCTTTCGGTGCGCGGCGGGCTAGCCCAAAGAGGTGATCCAGCGTTGGATAGGAACCCCCGCTCCCTTCAAGGGAGCTTTACTCCAAAAAGTGGGCTATCCTGACCACTCCTGTCCTGGGGAAAGTCCAGAAAGGGGCGAAGTCCCTTTCTGGCAGAGGTACAGGGGATGTGCCCCTGTACCTCCTATACAACCCTTGCGGGTGGGCGGGCGGGAGCAACGAGGTTGTGCCACACGCTACGGGGTTCCTTCTCCCCTGCAATTACTTTGCAATACTTTTGGAACAAACCCCTGCCGCGGCAAGCGTGCAGGTTATCGAGCGCGCCGCTAGTACAGCACCTTCTCCTGCTCCAGCCGCGCCACCGTATCGGGCGCCAGGCCCAGCAGCTCGCGGAAGACATAGTCGTTATCCTGTCCCATCACCGGCGCCGCGCGCCGCACGCCCCCCGGCGTTTCGCTCAGCTTCCACGGCATGCCGTAGATCCACTCCGGCCCCAGGCGGTGCTGCACCTCCACCCAATCGCCGCGCTCATTGAAGTGCGCGTCCTCGTACAGCTCCACGTCGCTTAGCGAAGGGAAGGCGGCGATGCCGCGCGCCTGCAAGATGCGCGTGACCTCCATATTCGTTATGCCGCGAGTCCACGCGCCGATGATGCCGTCGAGCGCGTCGTGCTGCCGGTGCCGCCCCGGCAGCGTGGCGAACCGCGGGTCGTCTGCCAGTTCCGGCTGCCCCATCGCCTGGCACAGCGCCTGCCACTGCGCCTCGCTCCCCACCGCGATCGTCACCCAGCGGTCCTCGCCGCTTGATGGATAGCAGCCGTGCGGGGCCATCGCCTCATCGCGGTTGCCGCGCGGTGCTTGCGTTCGTCCGTTGAGGATGAAATCCATCATCGGCCCGCCCAGCAGCGTGGCGCTGGCCTCCCACTGCGAGAGATCAACGTACTGTCCCTTGCCGGTGCGGTGGCGATGCCGCAGCGCCGCCAGCACGGCGAAGGCCCCCAGCATCCCCACCACGGGATCGGTCATGCTCGTGCCGTAGCGCGACGGCTTCCCTGCCTCGGTGTATCCCTGCTGCGCATGCAATCCCGCCAGCGACGCAATGATCGAGCCGTAGGTGGCGATGTTCGACAGCGGCCCCCATTGCCCCGCCGCGGACAGCGAGATCATCACCACGTCAGGCCGCAGCAGGCGCAGCGACGCATAATCCAGCCCGTAGCGCCGCATGATCCCCGGCGAAAAGTTCTCCACCACCACATCCGCCGTCATTACCAGGTCCCGCGCCAGCGCCGCGCCTTCCGGCGTGCCCATATCCAGCGTGATCCCCAGCTGATCGCGGAAGATGCTGTGGCTGTACAGGCTCTCGTTCGGCGTATTGTCGTACGTCTGTGGCAGCTGCCGGATGAGATCGGGGCGGCGCTGCGTCTCCACCTTGATGACCTCCGCCCCCATGTCTCCCAGCGTATGGCCCAGCACGGGCGCGGCCCACACCCAGCCGAAGTTGATGACGCGCAGGCCCCGCAGCGGAAACTGGTGCGGCGATGCAGCCATACGCTAGATTACCCCCGCGCCGCGCAGCGCCACCAGGTCTTCCTTGCTCATGCCCAGCCGGCCGCAATACACCTGAGCGTTGTGCTCCCCCAGCAGCGGCGCGGGACGGCGCAGCGCCCACGGCGTCTCGGAAAAATCGTACGGCTTCCCTGGCACGGTGGTTGGCCCCAGCACGGGGTGCTGCATCGTGGCGAAAAAGCCCCGCGCCTCCAGGTGCGGGTGATGCAGCAGGTCCGCCGGTGTGTAGATCGGCCCCGCGGGCACGCCCTCGGCCTGGAACGCGGCGAAGGCTTCATCGCGCGTCCGCTGGTCCAGCCACGGCTGCATCAGATCGAGAATCTCCTCGGCATACGGCAGGCGGTCCCAGCTCCTGCCCTGAAAAATGTCTGCTTTGGCCCAATCCGGATCGCCCATCGCCTTGATCGTGCCCTGCCAGTGGTGGTCCGCCAGGGCCATGATGTCCATATAGCCGTCCTGGCATTTGATCAGGCCCGCGGGCGCGCCGCTGCGCTGGCTCTCCCCCGCCCGCGCCATCGCCTGGTGCGTCATGTGGTACAGCGCCACGAACTGATAGCCCATGATGTGCGTCGCCAGCAGGTCGGTCGCGGACACGTCCACGTGCTGCCCTCTGCCCGTGAGATCGCGCGCCAGCACCGCGATCATCGTGGCGCACGCCGCCCCCACCGCGGCCCAGTGGTCGGCGTGGTACCACGCGCCCCGCAGCGGCTCTCGCCCCGCCTCTCCCAGGAAGCGGTGCGCCACCCCTGAGCCGTGCCATGCCGTAAGGTCGCACCCTGCATAGCCGCTGTATGGCCCCGTGCGTCCGAACGTGCTGATGGATGTCATCACCAGTCCAGGGTTTGCCGCGCGCACCCTGGCGTACTCCACGCCGAGCCGTCTTGCCGCATCCGGCTGGAGACTTTCCACCAGGATGTCCGTTTCCCCAAGCAGCGCATCGAACATCGCCGTGCCGCTTGCTGTATTCAGCTCCAGCGTGACCCCCAGCTTGTTCCCATTGAGATAGGCGAACAGGCCGCTCTTCTCCGGGTGAGGCACGTCGCCGGGGAATGGGCCGAAGCGTCTCGCCATGTCCCCTGTGCCCGCAGGCTCGATCTTCACCACCTCGGCGCCCAGGTCCGCCAGCAGCTTGGCGCACAGCGGCGCGGCGATAAAATCGCCCAACTCAAGAACGCGGAGGCCTGCCAGGGCGCCGTCAGTCATGATGACCTTCTGAATACAGTCCCGCCGGATGCGAAGCCCGCCCCCACATGCGCGGCGCGGCAATCATAGGGACGCCCTTCCAGGAGTGTCAAGCAATCGCCGGAAGGCGCTGGCCCTATCCCGCCTCGCACGTTGCGTGTGCGCACCCACGCCGCTACAAGTGGACGGCATTCTCCGCGTTGGGCGTCCATTGTAGGGTGATACCTAACGGGCGGCAGGAGCGGTACGGCCGGCAACGGTGCGCTTCGCTCACGGGGTGGATGGGAAGGGGGGGAGGGGCAGTGAGCATACTTGTCGTGGAGGACAACGCGATTGCAGCCAGAGTCATTAGCGGGATTCTGCACAAGAATGGCTTCGACGTCATTGCGGCGGGTACCGTGCAAGCGGGCATTGAGCAGTTGCAGCGGGAGGACACCGTGACGGCGGCCATCGTGGACATCGTGCTTCCAGACCAGGAGGGGTTTGAGCTGGTGGACTGGATTCGCTCCTCGCTGCGCTGGTCCTACCTGCCCGTCGTCATCTGCTCTGCCTCGCGGGATCCCGGCAAGGTGGGCAAGCTCGCCGGTCTGGGCTGCCGTCATTATGTGCTCAAGCCTATTTCGGAATCGGAGATTTTGGGCAAGCTGAAGACCGCTCTGGATAGCGGGCCGTTGCTCACGGAGCTAAGGGCCGCAGCCATGAACCGCCTGGGATTAGACATAAAGGCGTATCAGGATATCGCCAATCTTTATCTCGCGCACGCTCACGGAACGCATAGCGGCCATAGACGCTGAGTTCGATCTTCCCACCGCCGCCTCGGTGATCGTCAACCTCTATGACATAGACGAGACTGCCGAGACCCTCGGCCTTGAGCGGCTGCACGCCATGCTGCGGCAACTTCCCAAGGCTGCCGATGGACAATGCAGCATTATCCGCCGTCACCAGTGGAACGCATTGCGGGAAGAGGCGGATGCTGTGCGGCGCGCTCTCAGACCGCTGGTTAAGAAGGCATATATCAGCACAGACTTCATCCTTGACCTTGCGCCGGCGCACAAGCCCAGCCAGGCGTAGCGCCGTATCGCTCATCTGACGAGCGGCCATATCCTGAGCTTGCTTCCATCCGCGCCACGGTGGTACACTGCGTACCGCGTCATAGGCCCCTTTAACTCAGCCCAGTGAGACTGAAAAGGAGCAGCATGCACCGACCTCGTCCGGCGCAGAATAACTGCGCACACAACCAATATCTGCCAAAGGAAGGCCTCCCTCTCTAGCGGGAGGCCTTTTTCTATGCCGCAAAAGATCATCCTCAGCGCCGATGACATCCGCCGCGCCCTTGTGCGCATCGCCCATGAAGTGGTGGAGCGCAACCGCGGCGTGGAGCATATCGTCTTCGTCGGCATCCTGCGCCGCGGCGTGCCCATTGCCCGCAGGCTCGCCGGCCACATTCACGCCTTCGAGGGCGTGGACGTGCCAATCGGCACCCTGGACATCGGCCTGTACCGCGATGACGTGCAGGGCCGCGTCGGCCCTCTGCTGCATAAAACGGACATCCCGTTCAACGTAGACGGCAAGGGAGTCATCCTGGTGGACGACGTGCTCTTCACCGGCCGCAGCATTCGCGCCGCCATGGACGCCGTCATGGACTTCGGCCGTCCCCAGGCCATCCAACTCGCCGTGCTGGTGGACCGCGGCCATCGCGAGTTGCCCATCCGCGCCGACTACGTGGGGAAGAGCGTGCCCACCGCCCGCGGAGAAGTGGTGCAAGTGTCCGTGGAAGAGATTGACGGGCGCAACGAGGTGGTGATTTCCACGCAGGACGAACGCCGCGCCGCGCCGGACGACGGGCGACGGCTGGGAGGTGCAGCATGACCATCGCGCGGAGTCCGGAGCGGGGCAAGGCCGCCGCGGTCGCTCCCTGGCAGGAGTTCCATCGGCGCCACGTGTTGGACCTCGACGATTTTTCTTCGGAAGAAATAGAGCAGGTGCTCACCACTGCCGGCGCTATGAGTGAAGTCCTGGGCCGGCGCATCCGCAAGGTGCCCACGCTGCGCGGCCGCACTATCGTCACCCTCTTCCTGGAGCCCAGCACCCGCACCCGCGCCTCCTTCGAGCAGGCGGGCAAGGTGCTCAGCGCGGACGTCATCAACCTCAGCGGCTCGGAAAGCAGCGTCAAGAAGGGCGAGTCCCTGGTGGACACCGCCAAGACGCTGGAGGCCCTGGGCGCCGATGTGCTCGTCATGCGGCACCCCATGTCCGGCGCGCCCAACCTCGTGGCCCGCGCCACCGGCCTCCGCGTCGTCAACGCCGGCGATGGCTGGCATGCCCACCCCACCCAGGCGCTGCTCGACCTCTTCACCATCCGCCAGCGTCTTGGGCGAGTGGACCGCCTCACCGTCCTCATCGTCGGCGATATCCTCCATAGCCGCGTGGCCCGCTCCAATATCTGGGGCCTCACCAAGCTCGGCGCCCGCGTCGTGCTCTGCGGCCCGCCCACGCTCATGCCGTCGCAGGCGCTCGCCGCCTTCGCCGCCGCCGGCCAACGCCTGTCCATCGAGCCGGACCTTGAACACGCCATACCCCAAGCCGACGTCATCATGACCCTGCGCCTGCAGAAGGAGCGCATGGACTCCGGCTTCCTGCCCAGCATGCGCGAATATGCCGCGCTGTACCAGATCAATGACCAGCGCCTCGCCCGCGCCAAGCCCGCGGCGCTAGTCATGCATCCCGGCCCCATGAACGCCGGCGTGGAAATAAGCCACGAGGTGGCTCACGGCCCGCGGTCGCTGGTGGAAACACAAGTCACCAACGGCGTCGCCGTGCGCATGGCTATCCTCTATCTGCTCGCCGCCACGGGAGAAGACGCATGAGCAACAGCATCCTTATCCGAGGCGGGCGCATCATTGATCCCTCGCAGGGCATGGACGCAACCGGCGATCTGCTCATTCGCGATGGAGTCGTCGCCGCGCTCAAGGCGGGCGGCGGGCTCCCCGCGCCTGCCGGGACGCCGGTCGTGGACGCCAGGGGATTGATCGTCACCCCTGGTTTCGTGGACCTGCACGCCCATCTGCGCCAGCCGGGATTTGAGGAGAAAGAGAACATCGCCACCGGCACCAGGGCTGCGGCGCGCGGCGGGTTCACCACCCTCTGCTGTATGCCCAATACCGAGCCCGCCATAGACTCCCGCGCCACGATCGAGTTCATCCTGGCGACGGCGAAATCCGCCGGCCTGGTTCGCGTGTGGCCCATCGCCGCCGTCACCGTTGGGCGGCAAGGAAAGCAGCTTACCGAAATGGCAGAGCTGGCCGCCGCCGGCGCCGTTGCCTTCTCTGACGACGGCAGCCCCGTCGCCGACGCCCGGCTCATGCGCAGCGCCCTCGCCTACTGCACCCGTCTCGGCCTGCCCATCAGCGACCATTGCGAAGACCCCGTGCTGGCCCGCGGCGTGATGCACGAAGGCGGCGTCTCCAGCCGCCTCGGCTTGCCCGGTTCCCCTGCCGCGGCGGAGGACGTCATGGTCGCCCGCGACATCATGCTCGCCGAAGTCACCGGCGGGCGCGTGCACATCGCCCATCTCAGCACAGCGGGCGCGGTCGATCTGGTGCGCCAGGCCAAGGCCAAGCGCCTCCCCGTCACCGCCGAAGCCGCGCCGCATCATCTCACGCTCACCGACGAGTGGGTGGCGGGGGGCCAGCATCTTACCGGGCACGCCGGATCCGTCGTGCATGCCGGGTGCGGCCCCGCCTACGATACGAACTGCAAGGTCAACCCGCCGCTGCGCTCTAAGGAGCACGTGGAGGCGGTGATCGAAGGCCTCCGCGAAGGCGTTATTGACGCCATCGCCACCGACCACGCGCCGCATACCGTGACCGACAAGCTGTGCGAGTTCGAAAACGCCGCCTACGGCATTACCGGCCTAGAGACAGCGCTGGGCAGCGTCCTCTCGCTGGTGCACCAAAGCCGCATCTCCCTGCCTGCGCTGGTGGACCGGCTCACGTGGGGGCCGGCGAAGATCATTGACCACGCAAAGATCGGCATCGGCACGCTGCGCCCGGGAGCGCCCGGCGACGTCGCCGTGTTCGACCCTGACGCCGAGTGGCAGGTGGATGCCCAGGCCTTCGCGTCCAAGGGCAAGAATACGCCGTTGCACGGCGAGCGCCTTCGCGGCGCGATCGTCGTCACCGTTTTCGCCGGAACGCTGGTGCACGATGCTCGTTCTAAAGGAAAACGCTCGTGAGCGATCGCGCCTGTCTGGTGCTGGAAGACGGCTCCGTGTGGGAGGGGCGCGCCTTGGGCGCACGCGCCTCCGCCGCGGGCGAGGTGGTGTTCAACACCAGCATGACCGGCTACCAGCAGATCCTGACCGATCCCTCCTATGGCGGGCAGATCGTCATGCCCACCTATCCGCTGATCGGCAACTACGGCATCAACGCCGAGGATGCCGAATCGCGCCGCATCCAGGTGCGCGCCTTCATCGTGCGGGAGCACTGCGCCGAGCCTAGCCACTACCAGAGCCGGGAGACGGTGCACGACTACCTCGCGGCCCAGGGCATCCCCGGCATCGCCGATGTGGACACCAGGGCCATCACCCGCAAGCTGCGCGAGCGCGGCGTCATGATGGGCATGGTCACCAGCGAGCATTCCCCCGGGGAAGCCCTGGAGCTGCTGAAACAGGCGCCCCCGTACCAGGGCACTGACTATGTGCGTGAGGTAAGCGCGAAGGAGCCGTATGAGTGGACGGCCACCGCCCGCGGCCCCGGCGCGGAGCGGCACATCGTGGTGCTGGATATGGGCGTGAAGTACAACATCCTCCGCATCCTGCGCGCCAAAGGCTGTCGCGTCACCGTCGTACCCGCGTGGACTCCCGCCGGCGATCTGCTCGGCCGCAAGCCGGACGGCGTGCTCCTCTCCCCCGGCCCCGGCGATCCGGCGCTGCTGGGGTACGCCATCGAAACGGTCCGCGGCGTGCTGGGGCGTGTACCCGTGCTCGGCATCTGCCTGGGCCACCAGATCACCGCGCACGCGCTCGGCGGCAAGACCTACAAGCTGAAGTTCGGCCACCGCGGCGGCAACCACCCCGTGCGGGACAACGCCACGGGCCTGGTGCACATCACCGCGCAGAACCACGGGTTTACCGTGGACGGCGATAGCCTGCCTCGCGCCTTGGAGGTAAGCCACGTCAGTCTCAACGACGGCACCGTGGAGGGCATGACCCATCGCGAGATTCCGTTGATGACCATTCAATACCACTCGGAAGCATCGCCCGGGCCGCTGGACAACGTCGCCATCTTCGACCGCTTCCTGGACATGGTGTGCGGTGCAAGCAAGGCGCGGGTATGAGCGAGCGCGGCCTGCGCCTTAAGCCCGGCGCCACGCAGGAGCAATACCTGTGGTTCCGTGACGTGGCCCAGCGCGCCTACGATTGCCGCCGCTGCCCGCGCATGGAGGCGCACTCCGCCGTGCTGGGGCCGCTCAACGGCCGTCTGGAAGCGCGCGTCCTCGTGGTGGGCGAAGCGCCGGGGCGCTTCGGCGCCGCCGTGACGCGCATCCCGTTCCGCGGCGATCGCAGCGGCGAAAATTTCGAGCGCTTGCTCCCCAGCGCTGGGCTGCGCCGCGAAGACCTCTTCATCGCCAACGCGGCGCAGTGCAACCCCAAGGACGCCAAGGGCCGCAACGATGCGCCCACGCCGCGCGAGCTACGGAATTGCTCCGACTATCTGCGCGAGATGTTGGACATCATCCAGCCGCTGTATGTTGTGACGCTGGGCCGCAAAGCCCTCGACGCGCTGCACATCATGGAGCCGCACGCCGTCAGCCTGAGCAGCGGTGTCGCCACGGCAATACCCTGGCGCGGCGCGACGCTCGTGCCGCTGTACCACCCCAGCGGGCGCGCCCTGGCACGCCGCTCGTTCCAGCAGCAGGCGGAGGACTACGCCGCGCTGGGACGCATCCTCCGCGCCGACTCCCGCTTGACGTGGGCTGACGTGCCCCAGGAGCAGCAATATGCCGCGCCAGTGTAACAATTTGATGCAGTATAATGATGTATAGATATGGTGCGATATAATGATGAGGTAACATGATGCGAACCACGCTAGATATCAAAGAAGCCGTACTGGAAGACGTCGTCAAGCTCACCGGCCAGAAGAACAAAAGCAAGGCCGTGGAGCAGGCGCTGGAGGAGTATGTGCGTCACATGCTCAGAGAAGAACTGATCTCCCTGCTTGGGACGATGCAGCTGGAGCCCGATTGGCGGAAACTCCGCAGTGGAGAGATGGGTGAGGGGCGATGATCCTTATTGATTCCTCAGTATGGGTCAGCGCGTTACGGCACCGCAATTCGCCTGAGGCTGCGGAAGTCGCGCGGATTGTCAGGGCGAATGTGGCCGTGACTGCTGGCGTGATCATCGGCGAGCTTCTCCAGGGAGCCGCGAACGCTGCGGAATTCAATTCTTTGGAGCGAACGCTCGCCGGACTCCACTACGAAGAAATAACGAGAGACACCTGGAGAGACGCTGGCGGCGTATGCCATCGTCTTCGTAAGAAGGGCGTCACCGTGCCGCTGCTGGACGCCCTTCTCGCGGTCCTTGCCATTCGCGGTGGCCATGTGGTGTACACCCTCGATGCCCACTTCCGGCTCATCCCAAACCTTCATGTGCACAAACCATAACTATGCCCACCGAAAAGCCTAAGAAAGTCCTCGTCATCGGCTCAGGGCCCATCGTCATCGGCCAGGCGGCGGAGTTCGACTACGCCGGCACGCAGGCGTGCAAGGCCCTGCGCGAAGAGGGCGTGATCTCCGTGCTGGTCAACTCCAACCCGGCGACGATCATGACCGACGAGGGCATCGCCGATGTGGTGTACATCGAGCCGCTCACCGTGGACGTGATCGAGCGCATCATCCAGCGGGAGAAGCCCGACGGCCTGCTCCCTACGCTGGGCGGACAGACCGGCCTCAACCTGGCGGTGGAGCTGGCCAACGCAGGCATTCTGGAGAAGTACAACATCCGTCTTCTCGGCACGTCGCTCTCGGCCATCCAGAAGGCAGAGGACCGCGACCTGTTCAAGAAGACGATGGAGGAGATCGGCGAGCCGGTTGTCGAAAGCGAGACGGTCACCACCTACGCCGATGCGGAGCGCGTGGCGCGGCGCCTGGGCCTGCCCGTGGTCATTCGCCCCGCCTTCACGCTGGGCGGCACCGGCGGCGGCATTCCCACAACGTGGGAGGAGTTCCGCGCCATCGCCAAGGGAGGGCTGGAGGCCAGCCCCATTGGCCAGGTGCTTGTCGAGCGCAGCCTCGTCGGGTGGAAGGAAATCGAGTACGAGGTGATGCGCGACGGCGCGGGCAACTGCATTACCGTGTGCAACATGGAGAACATGGACCCCATGGGCGTGCACACCGGCGACAGCATCGTCGTCGCCCCCAGCCAGACGCTCACCGACCACGAATACCAGATGCTGCGCACCGCCAGCCTCAAGATCATCCGTGCCCTGGGCATTGAAGGCGGATGCAACGTGCAGCTTGCCCTGGCGCCGCATCCCGCCGTGGGGCTTCCCCAGCAGGGCGGCCGCGCCTACGCCGTGATCGAAGTGAACCCCCGCGTCAGCCGCAGCTCGGCGCTGGCGAGCAAGGCCACGGGCTACCCCATCGCCCGCGTCGCCGCCAAGATCGCCGTGGGCAAGCGTCTGGATGAAATCCCCAACGCCGTGACCGGCAAGACCCTCGCCTCGTTCGAGCCTGCGCTGGATTATTGCGTGGTCAAGATTCCCCGCTGGCCGTTCGATAAGTTCGCCGCGGGTGACCGACGCCTCGGCACGCAGATGAAGGCCACCGGCGAAGTGATGGCGATAGACCGCAGCTTCGAGGGCGCCTTGCAAAAGGCCGTGCGATCCCTGGAGGACGGCGGCAAGTCCATCCTGTGGGAGGATCCGCAGTGGCTGGACCACGGCGCGCTGCGCATGGACCGCCTGCCGCTCTTTGCCAATGACCGCCGCCTGTGGGCCATGCTCACCGCGCTGCGCCGCGACGTTGACCCCGGCGAAATCACCCGCGCCACCGGCATTGACCCGTGGTTCGTCAGCAAGCTCCTGGGCATCGTCCGCATGGAACGCCGCCTGCTCAAGGAGCCGCTTTCGCCCGCGCTGCTGCGGGAGGCCAAGCGCATGGGCTTCTCCGACGGCTCCATCGGCACGCTGGCCGACCGCCTGCCGGAGCAGGTGCGGGAGCTGCGCCATGAGTGGAGCATCCTGCCTGCGTACAAGATGGTGGACACCTGCGCCGCGGAGTTCGCCGCCGTGACGCCGTACTTTTACAGCACCTACGAGCAGGAGAACGAGGCCGTGCCCGACGATACCGCGAAGGCGCTCGTCATCGGCAGCGGGCCCATCCGCATCGGCCAGGGGATCGAGTTCGACTATTGCAGCGTGCACGCGGCCTGGGCGCTGCGGGAGTGCGGCGTGCAGAGCATCATGGTCAACTCCAACCCGGAGACCGTGTCTACCGACTTCGATACTTCCAGCCGCCTGTACTTCGAGCCGCTGGACGAGGAGAAGGTGCGCGATATCCTGGAGAACGAGACCACGGGCAAGTCGCCGCCGCCTACCTGCGTGCAGTACGGGGGCCAGACGGCGATCAACCTGGCCCGCCCGCTGTCCCGCCGCGGCATGCCGATCCTCGGCTCCGGCGAAGAGGCGGTGCATATCGCCTCCGATCGCAAGGAGTTTGAGAACTTTTGCTCGCGCCTGGGCATTCCCCAGCCCCCCGGCGCAGGCGTGCTGACCCAGGAGGAAGGCCACGCCGTGGCCGAGCGCATCGGCTACCCCGTCCTGGTCCGGCCCAGCTATGTGCTGGGCGGGCGCGCCATGGAGATCGTGTACAACGACGGCGATCTGGAACGCTATCTCCGCGAGGCGATGGAGATCGGCGGCGGCCACCCCGTGCTCATTGATAAGTACCTGGAGGGACGCGAGGTCGAGCTGGACGCCGTGAGCGACGGCGAGCAGGTGCTCATCCCCGGCATCATGGAGCACATCGAGCGCGCGGGCGTCCATAGCGGCGACGCCATGTGCGTCTACCCCGGCATCACCCTAACGCCCGCCGAGCGCGACGCCATGGTGGACTACGCCCAGCGCATCGGCATTGCCCTGGGGTTCAAGGGATTGCTCAACGTGCAGTTCGTGGTCATGCCTCCGGCGGAAGACGGCGCGCCGGCGGTCTATGTCATCGAGGTGAACCCGCGCTCCAGCCGCACCGTGCCGTTCCTCTCCAAGGTCACCGGCATCCCCATGGTGAAGATCGCCACCAAGGTCATGCTGGGACAAAGCTTGCGTCAGCAAGGATATGAAGGCGGCCTGTACCCCGCGCGACCGCTTGTGGCCGTGAAGGCGCCGGTGTTCTCCATGTCCAAGCTCGCCGGCGTGGACACCTACCTCGGCCCGGAGATGAAGTCCACCGGCGAAGTCATGGGCGTGGACTTTACCTTCAACGCCGCGCTGGCGAAGGCCATTCTCGCATCGGGCATGATGCTGCTGCCCGGCGCCGGCGTGCTGCTCTCCATCGCCGATCGCGATAAGCCGCGCGCCGTGCCCATGGTGCGCCGCCTCGCCGAGCTGGGCGCGCCGCTGTACGCCACCGACGGCACCGCGGCGATGATCGCCTCGCTGGGGATCAAGGCTACGGTGCTGACGCGCAAGCTCGATGAAGGCCACCCCAACGTGGTGGACGTGATCCAGGACGGCACGGTCAAGGCGGTGGTCAACACCGCGAGCGGCGGGCGCACGGTCCTGCGCGATGGGTTCCACATTCGCCGCGCAGCCGTGGAGCGCCGCATCCCCTGCTTCACCTCGCTGGAGACGGCGCGCGCCGCGGTGAACTCCGCCGCCAACGGCATGCGCGGCGTGAGCATCTTGCCGATGCCGGAGTACCTGAAAGGCCCTCGCGGCTAACGCTCTCCCACGCGCCGTCCGCCAGATGCGGCGCCCGCTGAGGCGACCATCGGCAGTGTAAGAACGGATGTTCTCGAGTTAATAGTAAACCCCCTTGACATGGGCCGTCAAGTATCATTTGCGGACGAAAGTCATGGGGGGCGTGAAGCAGCGAAGCGGAGAACGAGTTGGACGATAAGCTGACCCTCACCGTCGTCGACCAATCGCCGGTGCGGCACGGCGGCACGGCCGCGGACGCCCTGCGTGAGAGCGTCCTGCTGGCGCAGGCGGCGGAGCGCTGCGGCTACGCCCGCTACTGGGTCACGGAGCACCACAACATCGGCACGCTTGCCGGGGCCAGCCCGGAAATACTCATCGGCCAGATCGCCGCCCGTACGCAGCGCATCCGCGTGGGCAGCGCCGGCGTGATGCTCTCCCACTACTCCGCGCTCAAGGTCGCCGAGCAGTTCCGCATCCTGGAGGCGTTTCATCCCGGGCGCATTGACCTCGGCATCGGCCGCGCCCCTGGCAGCGACCCGCGCACCGCGCAGGCGCTGGCCTACCCTCGCCTGCCCGCCAATATCCACGACTTTCCCCAGCAAGTGACCGACCTGCTCTCGTTGCTGGAAGGCGCGGAGATCGAAGACGAGCGGCTCGCGGGGATCAAGGCCCAGCCGGGGCTGCCGCACACCGTGCCGGAGGTCTGGCTGCTCGGCTCCAGCGACTATTCCGCGCGACTCGCCGCCATGCTCGGCCTGCCCTTCGCCTTTGCCGACTTCTTCGGCACCACCGGCGATCACGGCCCCCTGGTGACGGAGATGTACGTCCGCGAGTTTTCACCTTCGAAATACCTCAGCGAGCCGAAGGTCAACGTCACAGTGCAGGCGCTGTGTGCTCCGACAACCGAGGAGGCGCGCTACCACGCGGCGAGCCGCGACCTGATGCGGGCGAACCGCTATTTCAACCTTGGCCTGGAAAACACGGGCATACTTCCGCCGGAAGAGGCGCTCGCCTTCCCCCTACCCGACGCGGCGCGCGAGTACATGCGGCGACAGGCCCAGCGCAACGCCGACGGCGATCCTGAGCAGGTGCGGCAGCGATTGCTGGAGGCGGCGGAACGCTACGGGACGACGGACATTGGCATCGTCACCTCTTGCTACGATTTTGCTGCGCGCGCGCGTTCCTACGAGCTGATCGCCCAGCTTAGGAGAACAATCTGACATGAAGACTAAGATGATGGGTGTCCCCAAGGCCTTTGATAAATACACTCAGGACGAAGTTGACTTGATACTCTCCTTAGTCCCTACGTCGGAGAACGTGAAAATCCTGGCGGGGTCTCTCGGTAGAACCGAGGGCGCAATCCAAGTGTTGTATGAGTACGCATACAGTGGCACATGGCTGAAGAAAGATTTCGAGCGTATGGAGGCACACCAAGATAATGTGCTCACCAAGATCGCCAATACGAAGAGGAAGCGCGGAATAACAATCGGCTACCGGCCCAGGAAGATCAGCAGTTCGAAGCAAAGCGTTCAACAGTAGGGCTACCTCTCATCTACCCCCCTTCGAACAACCGGCGCGGGTTCTCCACCAGCACCGCGTTAATCGTCCGCTCGCCCAGCCCCGCCTGCTTGAGGCGCGGGATGAACTCGCGGTGGATGTAGGTGTAGGAGCGCTTATTCTTCGGGTCCGGCGCAACGGGGCGCGGCGGCATGCCGCGCATGCACCCCACGGCGTCGTGGGAGAACACCAGTTGCTTCTCGTAGCCCATCGCCACCAGCGCCACGACCACGCCCAGCTTCACGTCGTCGTTGACCATGCCCTCCATGCCAACGCGGTCGAACCCCAGAAACGCGCCGCGGTCGAGGATGCGCTGGTGGTAGGCCGGGTTGGGGTTATCGCTGCAATGGCCCACGATCACCCGGTTCAGCGCCAGTCCCTCCGCCTCGAAAATATCCAGCTGCTCCGGCCCTAGCGAGCCGTCGCTCGTATGCGTCACGATGGGCACGCCCGTTTCCAAGCTCGCCCGCGCCGCCGCCTGCAGCGCCTTCTTTTCGTTGGGCGAAATCTCCCCCGACCCCGTAGCGCACTTGATCACCCCTGGCTTCACCTTGCGCGGCCCCACGCCCAGGGTCAGCTCCTTGACATAAATCGTCGTCAGCTCCTGCAAGGAACGTAACTTGAAATATGTCGGATAGCCTGCGAAGTGGCCGTGGTCAATGTACAGCCCCGTCGCCGCGATGATGTTCACCCCGGAGCGCTGGGCGCAGTCCGCCTGGAAGTCCACGTTGCGCCCCAGGTCCAGCGGCAGGGGGTCAATGATGCTGGTGACGCCGTGGCGCTGGAGGTCCAGCAACTGCTCCACCACGCGCATCAGCTCGCCCTCGTAATCGAGCGTGGCGGTGGAATCCAGCTCCATGCCGCAGGGAGAGACGAGCACATGCTCGTGGGTGAGGGTGGGGCCGAGCTTGCTCGTGGGGATAGTGCCAAGGACGGTCTGGACGGTGGTGTGCTTGGGCATGGGGCGCCTCCTGCGCGATTGCGGTAACGCAGTATAGCGCGCCTGCCAAGGGCCGCTACACTCCCGTGCGCTGCACCTTGATCGGCGCGAACGCCTCCCAGCCCGCGTAGCGCGCGCGCGCGCCCAGCTCTTCCTCAATGCGCAGCAGGCGATTATATTTCGCCACCCGCTCGCTGCGTGCCGGGGCGCCGGTCTTGATCTGCCCCGCGCCCGTGGCCACCGCAAGGTCGGCGATCGTGGTGTCCTCCGTCTCCCCGGAGCGATGGCTCACCACCGTGGTGAACCCCGCGGCGCGGGCCATGCGCATTGCCTCCAGCGTCTCCGTGAGCGAGCCGATCTGGTTGAGCTTGATGAGGATGGAGTTGCTCGACTTCTCCTTGATGCCCCGCGCCAGCCGCTCAGGGTTGGTGACGTACAGGTCGTCGCCCACCAGTTGCACGCGATGCCCCAGCAGCGATGATAAGACCTGCCACCCCTGCCAGTCGTCCTCGTGCAAACCGTCCTCGATGCTTACGATAGGGTACTGCCGCGTCCACTCGCCGAGGTACTCCGCCATGCCTGCGGAGTCCAGGGTGCGGCCTTCCTTCGCCAGGTGATACTTGCCGTCGCGGAAAAATTCGCTTGCCGCCACGTCCAGCGCGATCGCCGCGTCCTTGCCCGGCCGGTACCCCGCCGCTTCGATAGCGTCCGTGATCAGCGCCAGCGGGTCCTTGTTCGATGTGAGCGACGGCGCGAAGCCACCCTCGTCGCCGATGTTCGTGCTCAGGCGCTTGCCTTTCAGCACCCGCTTCAGCGATTGGTAGATCTCTGCCGCCATGCGCAGGCCGTCGCGGAACGTTGGCGCGCCGACAGGCATGAACATGTATTCCTGAAAATCGGTGGAGTCGTCGGCATGACGGCCGCCGTTCAGCACGTTGAACATCGGCACGGGGAGCAGCGTGGCGCCGTCGCCGCCCAGGCTGCGGTACAGGCCCACGCCCTTGCTTGCCGCCGCGGCATGCGCCGCCGCCAGCGATACGGCGAGGATGGCGTTGGCCCCCAGGCGCCGCTTGTTCGGCGTGCCGTCGAGCGCCAGCAGCCTCTTGTCCAGCGCCTGCTGGTCGCCCGCGTTTGCCCCCGCCAGCGCCGTGGCGATCTCGCCATTGATATTCGCTGTCGCTTGCAGGACACCCAGGCCGCCGTAGCGCTTTTTGTCGCCGTCGCGCAGCTCCAGCGCCTCGTGGGTGCCCGTGCTGGCGCCGGAAGGCACGGCCGCGCGGCCGTGCGCCCCGCCGGCCAGCGTTACCTCCGCTTCCACGGTGGGGTTGCCCCGCGAATCGAGGATTTCACGGGCGTGGATATGAGCGATAGTGGACATGCCGCTAGCTTCTCCGTTGCGTTGCTGTTGGGGCCGGATGCCGGCCTGCTTGCTGTTGCCCCGCGGCGACGGCCTTCTCCACCGCATCGCGCGCGTCATGGGCCACGATGACGCCGGCGTCCAGCCCGTCGGGGCGATGGATCGTCCACGTCTTGAGCCCGACGACCGGCAGGCCGTAGCCCCGCGCGTGGGCGATCTCCGACAGCGTGCCGAACGCGCCGTCAATGGCGACGACCGCCTGCGCCGAGCGCACCACGATAAGGTTGCGCGCGTAGCCCATGCCCGTGGCGATGGGGATGTCCACCCAGCGGTTGGCGTCCGCCGGGTTGTCTGTGGGCAGGATGCCGATGGTGCTGCCGCCTGCCGACTTCGCGCCCTTGCACGCCGCCTCCATGATGCCGTTGAGCCCGCCGCAGATGAGGGTGTGCCCCCGCGCGCCGATCTCCCGCCCCACCTCCTCCCCCAGCGCGTACGCCTCTTTCGAGCAGCCCGTGCCTGTGCCTATCACAGCGATCATCATGCGCGTTGGCTCTCCTGAGGTGTGCTGGTTCTGCGCCTGCGGCGGGTATCGGGTACAACGGATAGCCGCTTCACTTCTTATGCGGCAATGTAAGGTAAGGGTCGCCCTTGATCAACACCCAAGTGGCGATCCGCTCATTCTGGTCGTCCGTGAAGGCTTCATCTTGGTGACTGAAAGCAATTTTCTCAGCCAGGGTGTAACTGGGATTGGCCAGCCAGAGGTTTGGGTAGGCCATCTTGTAGGTCCAAAGACCACGCTGATGATGGAAGCGCCTCCTATGAGGGATCGGTGGGGCGAAGTCTGTGATGATCAACTTTCCAGGTGTCGCCAGCACCCGGTCAGCTTCTGCCACCACACGCATCAGAAGGCTTCGATCAACTAGATATAGACAGAAGCCGAAGATCACTCCGTGAAAGTACCCATCTGGAAAGTCCAGCTTGTCTGCCGTACCGAGCGAAAGGTGAATGCCGGGGTACAAGCTCTTGCCGGAGGCAATGGCTTTCCTAGAAGGGTCCATCCCATAGCCTGCACAATTGGTCAATCTGTGTAGTTGGGCTAAAGCCCACCCATTGGCGGCTCCGATCTCCAACACCCGATCAGTAGGTTTGATATATGAAACGAGGGCTCGCATAGACTTGCTGGGTGGCCGTTCAGCATCCAACAGGTTTTTGTTGCGTTGAAAAAACGCGTCTGCGGCATCGCCGGAAGCCCATGCCCGATGTTGTATGGAAATCCCATCTCCCCTTTATGTCTATGACTGCCCCATCGGGCACGGTTGCCGTGACAGTCAATGGAGGCTGCCAGTGACACAGAATACCGCTCAGGCGTCGGTTCCCATTCCTCCTAAAGGGTGTGCGGTATCTGGGCAACTACTCGCATGCGTTGATGGTTCTGGCGGCTTGCACACAACCCCTCGTATCCCCAGTATGAAATATGCCGAATTATTAGAACCTGGCCTGACTCCGGCTATGCCGCGTGGCGCGTTGGCTAGTATAGCATTTGGTATGCTGCCGCGGACGCCGTCCCGCAGGCGTTCCGCCCCCTGCGCGGCGAGCCCGCGCCAGGTACAATGGACAGGTTGCCCAAAGAGTGGCAGGGTAGATGGGGAGTTACGCCGCAGTGCCGTCACCGACCGATTCCGCTCCCGTCCTCGCGCCGCCGGCCGCCCCCCGCCGCTTCCACCGCGGATGGCGGGTAGTTGTCGCGCTGTGCCTTGTCGTTGCCCCGCTCACGTGGGGGCAGATCGCCGTGCCCGTGCTGCTGAAGCAGATTACCGCGGACCTGGGCTTGAGCCGCGAATCGCTGGCCGGCGCGGGCGCGCTGGGCGGCATCACCATGGGGCTGTCGTTTCTCCTCGCAGGCTACCTCATTGACCGCTTCGGGCCGCGCTGGGTCTATCCCGCGTTCGGCCTGCTCAACCTCGCCGGCTTTCTGCTCGTGGCCACGGCGCACCATCTCTGGCAGTTGTACCTGGGCTTCGGCGTGTTCGGCAGCATGGCGTTCGCCGTCGGCGTCGGCCCGTCGGTATCCATAGTGTCCCGATGGTTCCATCGCCGGCGCGCCATGGCGCTATCAATCGTTCTTGCCTCGCCCTACCTGGGATTCATCGCCTTTCCGCTCATCACCACGGCGCTGGAGTCCTCCATCGGCTGGCGGTGGACGATGGCATGCGCCGCCATCGTGCCCATGACCACGCTGCTGCTCGCCACGCCGCTGGTGCAGCGCAGCCCGCGCGATGCCGGCATGGCGCCGTATGGCATGGACGATCAGGCGAGCAGCGATGCCTACCTGAAACAGACGCGCGCGGAGGAGCAGGGGGGTATGACCCTGGGCCAGGCGGCGAAGACCCTTCGCTTCTGGGTCTTCGTATGGATTTTCATTTCCATCAACTTCGCCATGGGCATTGTCATGTTTCATCTGTTCAGCTACATGACGGACAAGGGCATTTCCCAGACCACGGCGGCGGCGGTCATCTCTGTCTTCAGCGTCGCGTCCATCGTCAGCCGCCTCGGCTCCGGCCTGCTGGTGGACCGTGTCGGCCCCGCCAGGGTGCTGCGCCTCACCCCTGGCCTGGTTGCCTGCTCCATGGCGGCGCTGGCATTTCTCACCACCGCGCCGGGACTCTTTGTCTTTGCAATTGCCTACGGCGCGTTTGTCGGCGCCAACAACATCTCGCTGCCGCTGGTAGTGCGCTCCACGTTCGGCGAGGCGTCCCTTGGCGCGATCATCGGCGCCGTGCTCAGCGCGGGCAATCTTGGCGGCGCGGTCGCCGTGTACCTCGGCGGCGCCATCTTCGAGCATACGGGGTCATACGTGCCTGCCTTCTACATCGCCGCGGGGTGCGCCGCCGCAGCCATGGCCGGCGTGCTCTGGCTGCGCCTGGGCGACGCCGAGCGACGCGGCTGGAAACCCGCTACCCCGTGACCTCGTAGCTGTAGCTCGCCTGCACCGTCGTCACAGGCGCTGTGGCCCCCACCACCAGCACCGCCTCCGCGTTGGCGGGCACGATGATCGTTCCGTTGTTGTTCGCGTCAAGCGCCATCGTCGCCGTCTCCGGCGTGCTGCCGCGCAACAGCAGTTGCACGGTGAACCCCTGCGGCACGCGGTTGTTGGTGCGGGCGAACCCCAGCGCATCCCAGCCGCGCTCTTGCTCGGCATTGTCGAGGAACCCGATTGCCGCGATGGCGATATCGTCAATGGCCATGCCCTCGAAGTTCGTGCCCATGTCCGTCACGTACTCGAACCGCACCAGCACCTGGCTCCCCGCGTAGGCGGTGAGGTTGATGCGTTCCTCCACCCACTGCGGCGATGCGCCGCCCCCGCTCTTGCCGGTGTACGCCGCGCCGTAGTTCTGGTTCACCGGGTCGTTCGTGGTGGTGTGCCTCCCCGGCAGGATGTCCCACGTCCGGCCTCCATCGCCAGAGACCTGGACGTAGCCGTAGTCGTAGTGCTCTTCGATGCGGTACCACGTTTTGAAGGTGAGCGTCGCCGCGCTCACGCCGCGCAGGTCAAAGGCGCGCGTCAGAGTCGAGTCCATCGTGTCGCCGCGATTGCTCCAGTAGAACGACGATCCGCTTGCTGCTGTAGTGGGCAATAGCCGGGCCTCTGTGCCGCCGCGAAAGGTCACGCGCTGCGGCGTGGCCCTGGGTGGAATCCTGTAGTAGTCCGCGCCGTACTGGTTCACCGTCGCGCCCAGAAGGCCGGTGCCGGCGGGCTGTGTCCTGATGGACGAGGCGGCAAGGTTGCCAAAGGCCAGCGAAGGGCCTGTTGCTGGCGGATGGAGGTAGTTCGATGCAAGCCATTCGGCGAAGATGCCGTTGAACCCACGGTTGTACCCCTGGCGTAGCAAGAACGCTTCAATGCCTGGGATGCCGTGCGCCGGGCTGGAGATGAGCGATGCCACCGCCGCTGCCCCGAAACGATCGCCCAGATAACGCATGAAGAGAAAGCCCGCGCCGTAGTGCGCCAGCGATTCGTTGGCGCTGTCGCCCCAGGCGGTGAGCTGGGTGCCCGGCGTGCCGTAGTAGTGCAGATGGAAGCTCACGGGATAGCCTGTCGCCTCCGACACGTACTCCGACGACCCTTCGTGGATCCACACCTCTTCATTGGGGTCCGCCTGCGCCTGCGCCGCGTGCTGGAACTCGTGCGTCAGGACGCTGTAATAGGACGTGGTTCCTGGGACGAGCACCTCCAGGCTGATGAAGACCATGGGGCGCTCATTGCTGTATTTGTTCACTGCGACGGGCAGTTGATCGAGGAAGCTGTAATATCCCGCCACGCCGGGGATGCGCGCATGCAGGATCGTCACCCGAGAATCAATGCCCGCGCCCGGTTGCCATGCGGGGTTCGCCAGGCGGCGCACCGAAGGAATGATGCGCTCCTCCACCTCCGTTGCTGAGCGGGCGAGGTCGGCGTCGCTCACGTCCTGGCCCCGCTCGATATAGAAGTAGGCGCTGGGGCTGACGTGCCGCAGCACGGCGTCCACGGTGAACGGCCTGCGAGCCTCAATATCGAAGGTGTTGAAACGGTCCTCCCGCCCAACCGTGTGCTGGCTATTGCGGTTGGACAAAGGCGCAGGCGCCGCTGCCCCGCGCAACCGCAGGCGTCCCGTCAGCTCCAGCAGATCAGCGGGCCGCGGCGCGGGGATAGGGCTGAAGCGAGGCTCTGGCGTGGGCGTTGGCGCAGGCGTGGGCGGAAGCGGAGGTGCAGGCGCTGATGTAGACGTGGGTTGCGCCGTGGGTATCGTTGTTGCCGCGGGTGTTGGCGCCGGCGAACGCGCAGGCGTGGGCGCGGCGGTTGCCGTGAGCGCAGGCGCAGGCGTGGGCGGAAGCGGAGGAGCAGGCGCAGGCGTGGGGGATGATGGCGCCGCCGGTGCGGGTGTGGGTGAAGCTGCTGGAGCGCCCGCCGGCGTTCCAGTAGTCGTTGCCGTGATGCCGCCCGCGGGCGGCGCGTTCGCTGCGTTGCCCTGGCACGCCGTCGCTAGAATCGCCGCGCCGATCAGCGCCGCGATGGCGAAGGTCAGACGTGTGCGGTGGGGCCAACCGGCCAGCGTCATCTGCTTGCTGCTTCCTTTGGGGGGATGTGCCCCGTTGGCGGGTACTCGGGTACTCATGTTTGGCGCGTGATGATGCGCGGTGTGCCGCCGCCTGCATCTAACGGCTAGATAGTTCTACGTCTGCTGATACCGCACGGCTCTCTCCCGCCGGCGCACACGGCGGCTACGGTCCGCCAAACTCCGCGGATTCCCCCGTGGCTGCGTACCATGTGCCGCTGACGGCATACGCGGGCACTGTCTGCCGCGTGCTCAGCAGCACCCAGGTGTAGAACCCTTTGCCGAGGCCGCCGCCGTTGATGGCGAAGTCCACGTCGGCGTTCGCTTCCGCCGCCGATCTCTCCCGCCAGGGGATGCGCGCGTCCGGTGGTCTCGTTCTCCGCGCCGGGGCTGGCGCCCTGCGCCGGGTTCACGAGGAGACCCAGCCAGATGATGCCGCTGCCAATGTCCGTGCCGTCGGCTGCTCCGCCGGTGGCTGGCCCTGGCGCAAACTTGTCCACGCGAGGGTTTTTCAGGTTCTTAGCATCGTACAAGCTCGTGCTGAGCTCCAGTTGACCGGGCAGACCGGTGCGCGTGGGATACCACCGCCCTTTGGCGCCTGCGCCCCACCTGGGCGTGCTGTTCGGCCCGGCATGAAAGTCTGAGGTGAAGGAGTCCACTGCCTGGTCAATGCGGCGCTGGTCCTCCTTGATTGCCGAGTCTCTGCCCCTGCTGGTGACGCCGACCAGGCTGGGCACCGCCACCGCTGCCATGATAGCGAGCAGCGCCGTCACCACCATCACTTCTATGAGGGTAAAGCCTCGGTTGTTGGTACGCATTGCTGGGTCCCGTTCGCCGCGAACATTGTACCTTGCGGAGAGAAAGAAGAGGCGCCCCATTAACCTGGGGCGCCTCTTACCTTCCATCATCCGTTGTCGGAGGGGAGACTACGCCCCATTAGGGGTAGACGTCATTGTTGCCGGTGTACCAGATGGTGCCCGCCGTGTTCTCATACGCGGGGACCACCTGGCCATTTTGCAATAGCACCCAGGTATAGTTGCCGGTGGTGTGCTGAATCGTGCCGCCGCTATCCTTGGTGTTGGTGCTGGAGGCGGACGCAGGGAACTTCAGCAGATACCTGCCCTTTTCTCCCGCCAGCGGGTGTGCGTAGCCGGGGTCGTCCTGCTCCGTGCCCGCGACGGCTGACGGCTCGTTCACCACCACGCCCAGCCAGATGGCGGCATTGGCGATCGTGGTATCGTCGGCATTAGCACCGGCGGTAGGCCCGGCAGCGTAGACCACCACCTTGTAGTTGCTGCGGTCCGTGAACGCCGGGTCGGTGATGTTGGTGGACAGTTCCAGGCTTCCCACCAGCCCGTCCTTGGTGGGGTACAGCTGCTTGGATGAGGCTTGTCCCCACACGCTGGCAGTGGGTCCGGCGTGCTTGTCTGACTTGAACGCGTCCACCGCGTTCTGGATGGTGGACGCGTCTGCCTTCAGCGCCTGCTCGCCGCC
>SHYB01000032.1 GCA_009693015.1 Dehalococcoidia bacterium | reverse complement strand
CCCCGTCATCCCCTTCGCCATCGTCACCATGTCCGGCGTCACGCCGTACTGCTCAAACTCAAATCACGTCCCCGTCCACCCGAAGCCCGTGATCACCTCGTTCAGCACCAGCAGCACCTCATGCTCGTCGCAGATCCGCCGTATCTCCTCCATGTAGCCCTTGGGCGGAACGAGGCACCCGCCTCCGCCCAGCGTCTGCTCCATCATCACGCACGCCACCGTGTCCGCGTTCTCAAACGCCAGAACCAGCCGCAGCTCATCGGCGTAGCGCGGCCCGCAACCGGGGTGCTCCTCCGGATAGCGGCAGCGGTAACAGTCCGGCGTGGAAATATGCCCGAACCCCGGCGGCAGCGGCTCCTGATACTTCCGCCGGCTCAGGTTCCCTCCCGCCGCCAGGGTGGACAGGCTCATGCCGTGATAGTTCCGCGCCCGCCCGATAACCTTGTGCTTGCCCGCCTTGCCCAGCAGCTTCCAATACTGCCGCGCGATCTTGATCGCCGTCTCGTTCGCGTCCGTGCCGTTGGTGCTGAAGATCGTGCACTGCAACGGCTCCGGCGTCAGGCCGGCGATCTTCTCCGCGAGCTGTATTTGCGGCGGGCTTGCGGGCCACCCCGTGGGGTTCTGCACCAGCGCATCCATCTGCCGCCGCATCGCCGCGATCACCTACGGGTGGTTGTGCCCCAGCGTCGCCGCGCACGCCTCCGACCATCCATCCACGTAGCGCTTGCCTGAGGCGTCCGTGACGTACGACCCCTGCCCCGAGACGATGACCGACGCCGGCTCATCGAAGAACGAAATGTCCTTGCCGAACGTGGGCCAGACGTAATGCTTCGCCGCCTGCCGCAGCCTCGCGCTCTCGTCGTGCCCCGGCATGCGATGTGCGCCCCTAGCCTGAGCCGCCCACCGCGCCGGGCTTGGTCATCTCCATGGGGTCGAGGATTTTCCGCAGCTCCGCATCGGACAACTGCGTCTGCTCCTTCGCCACCTGCATGATCGTCTGCCCCGTCTTCGCCGCGTGCTTCGCCATCGCCGCCGCCTTGTCGTACCCCACCACCGGCACCAGCGCCGTCGCCAGCATCAGCCCCTGCTCCACCAGCTGCGGCCCCTTGTCCGTCGCCTGAATGCCCGTCACGCACTGGTCGGCGAAGTTCACCGATGCTGTCGCCAGCAGGCTGATCTCCTGCAGCAAATGATACGCCGCCAGCGGCATCATCGTATTCAGCTCAAAGAAGCTCCACTGGCCCGACTGCACCACGGCGATGTCGTTGGCCACCACGTTGGCGCACACCTGGATCAGCGCCTCGGCGATCACCGGGTTCACCTTCCCCGGCATGATCGAGCTTCCCGGCTGCACCTCCGGCAGCAGCAGCTCGCCCAGGCCCGCGCGCGGCCCCGACCCCAGCAGGCGTATATCGTTGGCGATCTTATGCAGGCTCACCGCAATCGTCCGCAAGCAGCCGCTCGCCATCACTGCGTTGTCCAGCGTGGACTGCGCCTGGAAGTGCGACGTGCTCTCCGTGATCTTCACCCCCGCGAGCTTCGACACCTTGGCGCATGTGCGGCTGGCGAACTCCGGGTGCGTGTTCACCCCGCTCCCCACCGCCGTCCCGCCCAGCGCCACCTCGCTCAGCTCCGCCATCGCCGCCTTCGCCCGCTTGATGCCGCGCTCCACCTGCCCCGCGTACCCATCGAACTCCTGCCCCAGCGTGATCGGCGTGGCGTCCTGCAAGTGCGTGCGGCCCGTCTTCACCGTATTCTTGAACTGCTCGCGCTTCTGCGCCAGCGCCCGGTGCAGCTTCTCTAGCGCGGGGATCAGCTGGCCCTGGATCTCCATCAGCGCGGCGAGATGAATCACCGTGGGGATGACGTCGTTGGACGATTGCCCCTTGTTCACATGATCGTTGGGATGCACCACCTTTGACCCGCGTGTCTGCCCCGCATGCTCGGCGGCGCGATTGGCGATCACCTCGTTGGCGTTCATGTTGGTGGACGTGCCCGACCCCGTCTGAAAAATGTCCACCACGAAGTGCTCATCGAACTTGCCGTCGGCCACTTCCTGCGCCGCCTGCACGATCAAATCCATCGTCTTCTTGTCCAGCAAACCCAGGTCGTTATTCGTCTGCGCCGCCGCCAGCTTGATCAGCCCCAGCGCGCGAATGAACGAGCGCGAAAAGCGCAACGACGATATGGGGAAGTTCAGCACGGCGCGCTGGGTGGAAGCGCCGTAGTAGGCGGATTCGGGGACCTCCATCGGGCCCATGGTGTCTCGCTCGATGCGGACGCCTTTCTTGTCAGTCACAGGCGGCTCCTCCGATTGGAAAAATGGCGCCCCAGCAGTATAGCGGACGTGCGCTGCCGGGGCAAAAAACAGGGGCGGTGCGGACACCGCCCCTGTTTCTGTCCAGGAGTCGAACGCTAGTTACTTGCGCTTCGCCGTGGCCGCGACTTTAGCCTTGGCTGTGGCCTTCTTCTTGTCCAGGCCGTAGAGCGTCAGCGCGTTGCCCGCTAGCACCGCGTGCTGGTCGCCGGCCGGCATGCCCTTGAAGTCCTTGGCGATGCGCTTCCAATCGTTGGGCCAGTCGCACGAGGCATGGGGGAAGTCGTTGGACCACAGGATGCGCTCCACGCCGATCTCATGGCGGTTGCGCAGCCCGAACGAATCGAACACGATGGTGTACCAGAAGTTGCGCGTGAAGTACTCGCTGGGCTTCAGCTTGAACTGCACGCGGTTTTTCGGGTTCTGCCGCGGCACGCGGTCGTCAATCTGCTCCATGAAGTACGGCACCCAGCCGCAGTCCGTCTCGGCCAGCACCACCTTCAGCTTGGGGAAGCGGTCGAACACGCGATGGTAGATCAGCTCCAGCGCGCGGTACGGCGCCTCCTGGATGCGCAGCGCGCCGGTGAACGCCCCGGTGAACGCGAACCCCTGGCTGGCCTTCTCATGCGTCGTCGGCGGCCCCGAGGCGAAGCCCACGTGAATATTCAACGGCACGCCGGTCTCCTCCATCGCCGCCCAGAACGGGTCGTCGGATGGATCGAGCCAGGCCCCGCCGTTGGGGTACTTGCCGCACATCACCGTCACGATTCCTGGCAGCTTGATTGCGCGATGCATCTCGTCGATCGCCGCCTGCGCCCCTACGTTAGGCAACATCGCCACGCCGCCCAGCCGGTCCGGCGCGTACGAGCAATACTCCGACAGCCAGTCGTTGTACGCCCGCACGCAGGCGATATGGAACTCGGGGTCGCTGTTGTTCCAGAAAATGGAGTTGGAGATGCGCGGCGTGGGGAACATGATCTCCGCGTCCACCTTGCCCTGGTCCTGCTCCTCCACACGCGCCTTGGGATCCCAGCCGCCGCGCCACACCTCGGAGAAGCGTAGCTTGGGGTTGTACCGCTCCGGGGGTAGGCCGGCCACCGTGTTCAGGCCGAACGTCAGGGGGTCTGCCGCTCCTTCGATGATCCACGCATCGGTGTCCGGCAGGCTCACCATGTGCGGTATACGGTCCTTATATTTCTTCGGCATGCGGTCCACCCACAGGTTGGGCGGCTCGATCACATGCCCGTCCGCGGAAATCAGCTTATAGTCCTGCATGCGCTCTCCTCCAGGCGACGGTTCGCCGCTGGGCCTGCGTTCTTTATCATCACCGGCGTATCACTCTAAGGCTGGCTGTGCAGAGCGTCAAGCGGCCCGGTACGGTTCCCACGCCGTCACCCACACCCGCGCGCCCGGCCCCTGCCCAGCCGCCGCCGCCCGCTCCTTCCCCTGCTCCCACACCTGTTGCTGAAAGATCGTCTTGTACGGTGCGAAAGGGCACGGCCCCGGCTCGCCCGCCGCGCGCCACCGCGCCGCTGCCTGCTCCGGCGTCTCCTCGCTTTCCACCAGCGATAGAAACTTCCCCTCCCCGCCGGACGCGCTGCCGCTTCCATATATATATGTAGCTGGCGCCTGCCCCGCTCGCCCCGCCTCGCCCAGCCCCGTCTTCCCTGCCCACGCCGCGATCGACTCGCCCACTGTCGCATCTCGCCAATTATTCTGCAGCGTCACCAGCGACCGCACCGCCGTCTGCGGCGCCGGCGTCGTCGCCCCTGCCGCCGCCAGCCACTGCGACCACACCACGGTGAACGGCTGCTCGATCCTCCCACGATCTTTCAGCCGCATCGCGTGCGCCTTCACGTCCGCCATCGCCGATTCCAGGTCCGCCGCCGCCGACTCCCACAGGTGCAGGTACAGCCGTTCCCGCTGCCCCAGCGCGACATAACGAAAGCAGCGGGTAAACACCTTCCCCGGCCCCGCCGAGTCCGGCACGTGCACCTCATCCATCCAGCGGTTGAAATGCTCTTCCTTGCCTGCGTGCGGCACGCAGAACACCACGAACAGTACCGGCGACTCCATTCCTTGCATCGGTCACTCCAATAATGCGATTGGCTTTGCCGCCCATGGCTCGATCAGCGAGTAGGCCGCCTTACCTTCCACTCGCTGCACCATGAGAAGCGCATCGGT
Source organism: Dehalococcoidia bacterium (assembly GCA_009693015.1). Taxonomy (GTDB): domain Bacteria; phylum Chloroflexota; class Dehalococcoidia; order SHYB01; family SHYB01; genus SHYB01. The sequence continues at coordinate 20,000 of SHYB01000032.1, read as the reverse complement.
GAGATTCTCCGCTAGCGCCAGATGACGTACGGCGAGGGCCACTTCTTCCGGCTGGAGGAACCCTGTGGCGCGGCGTCGTTCTTCCAGTCTGGGCCCCGGGATAAGGAATGGCGTATCCACGCCCGCTGGACATACTGCGTTTACACGGATCCCATCTGTGCGCAGCATCACTGCCAGCGTGCGCGTCAGGCCCACTACCCCATGCTTTGATGCCGCGTACGCCAGCGCGTCGCGAGACGCTTGCAGCCCAGCGGTGGATGCTGTGTTGATGATCACTCCGCCCCCGCCGCGGCGCAGTGCGGGGACTGCCAGCTTCGCCAGCACAAAGTAGGACGTGAGGTTTGTTTCCAGGATCCACCGCCATTCGTCTTCGGGCGTCTCTTCCACCGTCTCGTGCAGCCGCACCACGCCTGCGTTGTTGTGCAGCACGTCAATGCGCCCGTGCCGCCGCATCGCGCCATCCACGACTGCCGCTGCTTGCGCCCGGTCAGTCAGGTCCGCGGCGATCGCCCATGCCTTGCCGCCCGCCGCCATCGCTCGCCGCGCTGTTTCTTCCGCGCCGACGCCGTTGATATCGGCCGCTACCACCTGTGCCCCTTCGCCGGCGAACAGCAACGCCGTCGCTCGGCCAATGCCGGAGGCCGCGCCGGTGATGACACACACCTTGTTTCGCAGGGTATTCATCGGTTTCTGCGCTCTATGCTACACTCCCCGGCAATGGATCGCCCCACGCCAAGGAGCCGCCATGACCACTCCCCCTGAGCAGCCGCACGATGTCCTGCCCCCTGGCGTCACCGAGCGCATCATCGCCATCGAGCTTGACGCGGAAAGCCTGGGCGGCCTGCGCAAGAAAGCCGTCTCCAAGCAGTACGGCGGCTTCACTCTCTTCTCTGATGAAGCGCACGGCCCCGGCCTGGCCAGCGCCGATCCGCCGCCGATGGTCTACTTTGCCTGCGCCATCGCCTTCTGAGAGATGACCCAGCTTGGGAGGTTCCCCCAAATGTTGAAGGTCGAACTCACCAAGGTGCGCGCCCACGTCTCGTTCAACATCGAGCGGCGCGGCTCCGTGCTCAAGGGCACGGTCAACGCGTCCATCCCCAAGGTCATCACGCGCTACGAAATCGAATCCCCCGCCAGCCCCGAAGCCGTGGCCAACGCTGTGCGTCAGGCCCGCGCCGGCTGCTTCGTCCGCGCCGCCCTCATCGAGCCGACCGTCTTCGAAGAGACCACCCTGCACAACGGCCGCGTGCTGCAAATATAGAGGGGGCAGGCGTCGCCTGTCCCCTCTATCGCTTTTCCACGTTTGTGTTTGGCTTTCCGCTAGCCGTTTGCGTTCTACGGCTTCGGGTCTATCATCCCCAGGACGTTGTACCCATAGGGCGAGAAGCCGGGATACCATGCGGGCGGCACCACCTGCGGCCGGGAGGCGAACAGCGTGCCGTACTCAAAGAGAGGCGCATAGAGGAACTTGGACGAGACTAGTTGCTGCACGGTGCGGATATTCTTCTTGTAGACGTCCAACGTTGCGGCGGTGAGCATGTCCTTGATCGGCTGGACGAAGACGGGGTCGCGGCTCTGGCCGGAAGTGGTGCGCAGCGTGAGGTCTGCGCCGCCCAGTCCCCTGGCGATGGTGTTCCCGATGGGCCGTGTGCCTACGGTGAGAAGGCCGCTCACCGCGGGGTCATCCAGCTTTTCATTGAACCACCTGTCCTGAAACGCGGGATGCGCCATGGGGAGGCGGGTGACCTTTAAACCAACCTTCTCCCAATAGTCGGCTACGGCCTCCATGATTTCGGCGGCTTCTTCGATGCCATTAGAGTACATGTAGAGGTTGAACGCCAGGTTCTTCTGGCCCGCGGCTTCCAGCAGCTGCCGGGCTTTGGCAGGGTCATAGCCAGGAACGGGTGCGGGCTTCTCAAAGGCCAGGTCTTTGACGGTCACGGGGTAGTTGACGCTTGGGGTGGCCAGGCCGGCCATGAATTTGTCCACGATGCTCTTGCGGTCCAGGGCCAGGTTCAGCGCCTCGCGGACGCGCTCATTGGCCATGGGGGTGCCGTCATGCCATTGTTGGTGGAAGTACATCATCGCTATGGCGGCGCCGTCCTTGTTGTGGACGGTGAGTCCCGCCGCCTTGGACGCGGTGACTTGCGAGGTGCTGATCTTCGTCACATCAGCCTGGCCGGTGCGAATCACCGCCAGCCGCGCGTTGCTGTCCGGCACGGCGCGGAACTCTATGTTGGCCCACCGCGGCACGCCGTAGTACCAGTGCCTGGCCTGCGCTTCAAAGCTGACGCTATCCCCCGGGGTGTTGGCCTTCCACTTGTAGGGGCCGCTGCCCACGGGGGCCTTCTCGAAGCCCGTATCCTTCTGTGCCGCCATGTAGTCGCTGGGGATCACAAACTCCACGGTGGTGGAATCCAGCGAGCTGAAGAACTCCACCGGCAGGAAGATTTTGACGCTGTTGAGGCGCACGATAGCTGTGCCGGGGTCGGGCAGATCTATGCCTGCGATGGCGGACTTGACCGCATTGGCCTGTGACAGTTTCGATCCCGTCCGCACGCTGTAGTCAATGCTGCCCTTGAGGTCCTTGGACGTCGCCTTATCGCCGTTGTGGAAGACGATGCTGTCGCGGACCTTGAACGTCCACTGGGTGGCGTCCGCGTTGGATGTCCATGAGGTGATGAAACTGCGCGAGGGGTCCAGCTCACCCTTGGTGTTGTTGTTGATGGCGTAATCGAACATCACCTCTAGATATTGGCGGCGGGAGGTGAAGTCAGGGTTCATGCTGCCGTCCACCGAATCAAGGGCGAGGCGCAGCGAGCCAGTGGGCACGGGCACGGGCGTGGCCGTAGCCGTCGGTGCCGCGGTGGCAGTGGGGACGGCGGTGGGCGCAGGCCGCGCGGTGGCGACGGGCGCTTGGGTAGCCGCAGCGGTCGTGGGCGCTGCCGTTGCCGCGGGCGCTGACGTTGCCGGCGTCGCATCCCCGCCGCCGCACGCCGCAACCAGCAGCGCGCCCGCCAAGCTCACCAGCGCGATTCGCCCCGCGAAATGGATTCTCTGCATATCTCCCCCTTTTCGAAAGCACTGAAACCGGAAGTGTGCGTCACGAACAGATTTGGGACGTAGCCTACGGGTGCTGTTGGTTCCTGTCAATAGGCTGTCAGTTGACGGAGGAAAACCTGACGAATAACGCCATCCGAGTGAACAGAAGGCGCACTGCTGCTTCCCCCGCCAATCGCCCCCGCCAATGATACTTGACGGCCCATGTCAAGGGGGTTTATGCTTACGGTGAGAACGTATGTTCTTGAGAGAAAGGCCTGTCGTCTACTGCTGTTGCCACGCCTGCAACACCGGTGTCGTATCCAAGTAATGCCGGTATCGCGCGATCTTGCCCTCCCGCAACGTAAACAGCATAGCCCAGTGCACCGTAAAGCTCTTGCCCGTCGCCCGCACCGCGGACGTCGTCACCCCCTCCAGCGCCACCCGGTCGCCCTGCGCCGTCCACTCGCCCGGCGTCACGCTCCCCATCGCGATATATTCCCCGGCGATGCGAAAGTAGTCCATGACGCCCTGCGGTCCATGGCGTGGCCCAAGAAACGGCAGCACCGCGTCTTCGCCCACGCGCCAGTCCACGTCCTCCGTGAGGAACGATGTCACCCGCGTGGCGTCCTTTGCCTGTAGCGCAGTGAAAAACGACTGCACCGTCCGAATGTTTACCTCTGGCGTGGTCATGGCCCCTCCTGTGCATCTATCGTTGTGTCGGCGCCATCATAGCCGAGCCTGCCACGTGCCCATAATTGACGCTGCTATCCACCCCCGCTACACTGCCGCTGTTCAGCCCGCCGCGCCATTCGTCATCAGGGCAGGAGGCTCGTCATGACGCAACTCTACGATACTTCAGGACGTGCGCTCAACCACATTGAAATGGTCTACCGCCACGGCGAGCGCAAGCTCGCGGCGAAAATCTTCGAGATCCTCGGCTTCGACGTCGTGGACGATGGCGGTACCTACCTCGTGATGAACGTAGAGGCGGCGCACCGCTCCGGCTACAACAACGTCGTCTACGCCTCCGAAATTACCGATGAGCAGTGGCGATTCGAGCAGCTCTTGCAGAAGCAGCTTGCCGCCGCCCCCGACCTTGCCAAGGCCTATGCCGGCTTCAACGATATGATCAAGGCCGAGCCATACCTCGCGGGCCACTTCGGCATCCGCATGCCCTCGCTCGCCCGCTTCCATGAAATCGTCAATCGCATCAGTTCCAAGAAAGACGCCGATGTCGCTGGGAGGGTGTGGATCAGCTTGATCTCCACGCCGGGGCAGGTGACGCCCGACCTCACCCAGGCCTGGGTCAAGACAGACGTCTTCGCCGCAGGGCTTGTCACCCTGGGCCAGCACGTGGAGCTTCAGTACCAGCCGCCGCGAGCCTAACGACCTCCTCCCGTGGCGCAAGGGTCGGGACGCGCCATACGCCTCCTTCTCACCGCAGCACCACAAGACTATGGAGTGATAACATGGAAAAATCCAAGGCGGTCGCCAACATCATCGCCGGCTGGTTTCAGGCCGCGGCCAAGGGCGAGTCCTCCTACCCGAGCAAGCACATGTCCAAGCGCGCCGGAACATTGCTCGTGGGCACAGACCCCAAGGAATGGCTGCGCGGCAAGAAAGCGGCCGAGTTCCTCACTGCGGAGGCCAAGGCAACCGGAGGCAAGATCAAGGTCAGCCTAGGCCGCGTGGAAGGGTGGAAGGAAGGCACCGTGGGCTGGGGCATGGCTAACCCCACCATCACCTTACCTGGCGGCAAGAAGTTCCAGCCGCGCTGGAGCGCGGTGCTGCACAAGGAACGCGGACGCTGGCGCATCGTCCAGGTCCACGCCTCCGCGGGCGTCTCCAACGAGCAACTGCTCGGCTAGCGCAGCGCTCGCGCAGCGCGACGCTCCTTCGCCTGGAAGTGCGGGATCACGTGCTTCCCGAACAGCCGCAGTGATGACATGATGTCCTGGTGTGGGATGCGCCCCGCCTGGAACAGGCCGATGAACTGGTCCAGCCCCGCCGCCTCATACATCTCCGCGGTGCGGATGCACGCATCGGGGTCGCCCCCGCAGAACGACCCGTTGTCCAGCATCTCCTCCGGCGGCGGCCCCTGCTTCTCCGCGAGCTTCAGGTGCGGGCTGCCTCCGGCGTAGGGGTTGTGGAACCTATAGTCCGCCGGCAATGAGTCCAGGTCCACGCCGGCCCATTCCTTGTCGTACCGGCTGCGCGCCGTCCCCAGGTACCACATGCCCGCGTCCAGGCACATCTCCCGTCCGCGGCGATTGTTCTCATCGCAGTACGCCACCGTGAACCCCGCGATGTTGTTGTTCGGCTTGCTTCCCACCAGCTTCGTGGGGTTGGCGATCGCCGCGCGATAGTTGTCCACGCACTGTTTGAGATTGCCCGGCGCGCCCAGCGTGAAACACAGCGCCCCCAGCCCGCGCTCGCCCGCCATGGCGAACGTCTCCACCTGCGACGCCGCCACCCACATCGGCGGGTGCGGCTCTTGCACCGGGCGCGGCAGCACCTCGCGGCGCGGGATATCGTAGTACTCGCCCTTGTGCGAAAAGACCTCCTCCGTCCACATGCGCGGGATGATGCGCACTGCCTCTTCCCACATCGCCCGCGTATCCTTCAGGTCCACGCCGAATGGTATCAGCTGGTACGGCGTGCCTGATCGCCCCGTGCCGAACTCCACCCGGCCCTTGCTCATGATATCCAGCGTCGCCACCTGCTCCGCCACCCGCACAGGGTGGTTCACCGGCAGCACCACCACGCCATAGCCCAGCCGGATCTTCGAGGTGCGCTGGCTCACCGCGCCCAGGAACACGTCCGGCGCGCACGAATGGGCGAACTCCGTGAGGAAGTGGTGCTCCACCAGCCACACGTACTCGAACCCCATCTCCTCCGCCAGCACGATCTGCTCCAGCGCCTCATGGAAGATCTCGCGCTCCTTCGTCTTCGTCCACGGCCTGGGCAGCTCTAGTTCATACAGCAACCCGAACTTCATGCGAGACTCCTTCTCCGAGCAAGCGCTGCGGCAGCAGGGCAGATGTGAGCGCCGTGTCAGAATAGGTATCCGCGGTTGCTCCTGTCAAGGCGCGTCTGGGGTGCAGTGCAGTAGAATACGCCGAATCCTTTCGCGGAGGGCTTTGCGTATGAACAAGCACCATGAAGTCGCCATTGTCACCGGCGGTGGCAGGCCGTGGGGGGTGGGGCGCGCCACCGCGCTCGCCCTCGCCCGCGCCGGTATGCGCATCGTCATCGCCGATGTCCGCGAGGACTGGGGCGCGGAGGCGGCCGGCGTGGTGACGAAGGAGACGGGCCAGCCCGCGCGCTACATCGCCACGGATGTCTCCCAGCGCGCCAGCGTCGCTGCCCTGGTGGACGGCGCGCTCACCGCGTTCGGGCGCATAGACGTGCTCGCCAACGTCGCCGCCGTCGTCGGCTGGCAGCGCGCCGAAGAGATGACCGACGAGCATTTCGACCGCCTGTTCAACACCAACGTCCGCGGCATCATGCTCACCTGCCAGGCCGTCATACCCGTCATGCGGCGACAGGGCGGCGGGCGCATCGTCAACGTCTCCTCGCTCTCGTCCCTGCGACCGCTGGAGGGCCTCAGCATGTACGCCTCCTCCAAGGCCGCCGTCTCCATGTACAGCAAGGTTCTGGCGCTGGAAGCCTTGCACGATAAGATCATCGTCACCACCGTCGCGCCCTCCAGCCTGGCCACGGCGATGGGCATGGAGCGTGGCCCCACGCAAGAAGAAATAGACCGCCAGGGCAAGGCCACGCCAATAGGTCGCGCGCTTCTTCCCGACGATCTGGCTGAGGTGATTGTCTTCGCCGCCACGTCCAAGACCCCCGCCCTGGCGGGCCAGGTGCTCCACGCCAACGGCGGCGCCTACCTCGTCTCGTAGCCGCGCGCCCCGCTACCGCACCGCGGCGCGATTCGCCTTCATGTCCTTCGGCACTGCCTTCAGCGCGTTCGCCAGCACCTTCTGCTCGTCGCTGCCGAACCGCGCCCGGTACGCCGCCTCCGTCACGCGAGCCAGCGCCGCCTCCACCACGCGCATGTCCACGCGCTTCGCCAACTCCGCGGCGGGCCCGCCCGCCCGCTCCAGCATCTGCGGCAGCCGCGTCCGCAGCGTCTCCAGCGCGAACGCCAGTGGGTCGCCGTTCGCCACCGGGTCCATGCCCAGCAACTCGTTGGTCTTGTTCCCCCAGGATATGTAATGGTAGTGCGGGTCCTCTTGGAAGCAATCGAAGCGCAGATACTCCGCCTGCTCCTGCTTTCCTGCCTCGAACACATGGATCGTCACGCCCCGGTCGCGCATGGCGCCCGCGGCCTTTTCGTATGCCGCCACCAGCACCGGCTCCGGCTTGTAGTTGGCGTAGTTCGCCGCGGCGATGGCTGCGTTCAGCAGCCGGAACTCCACGCCGAACGTCACCGCGCCCGCCTCGATCATCTCCGTCTGCGCCGACACCGGCGGCGCCGGCATGAGCCCCGCGTGGTAGATGTGCTTGGTCACGATAGCCTCCCCTGTACTGCGCCTGCTATGACACTGCTTTCTTCGCTGCCTTCGCCCCGCCCGCCTTGTTCACTTTCACCTGCAAGCCGGGGTAGATCTCGCTGATGCTGCGATGCACCAGGTTCTCGTGGTCTGGCGCATCCACGTGCAGCGCGCTGGCGTAGCGGTGCGGGATGTTGTAGTACAGCGCGAAGTAGCACAGCTCGAGTATTTCGTTCTTGTCGAAGTGGCGCTGCAACTCCTCGAAAAAGCTATCGCTCACCGCCTCCGGGTTGGTGATGAGCAGCTCGGCGAACATCAGCGCAATCTTCTCTCGCTCCGGCAGGGTGGAGCGCTCCGGCTGCGAGATCTGGCTGATGTCGCCTTCCGTCAATCCTTCTTGCTGAGCCTCAGCAATGCGGATGTGCTGTCAGTGCCGGCATTGCGCCAGTTGCGCCGACCGTAGGCGCAGCATCTCCCGCAGCCGGTTGTCCAGCGACCCTTCCGTCCACAGCGCCCGCGCCATGGCGTTGTACGCCTCGATCGTCTTGGGGATCGCCGCGCGCGCCTCCCGCATCTCGTCTTTGGTATACCGCGCCATGCCGGCTCCTTGCTAGCGTTCCTGCCCAAACCTGCCACCGTTGCGCCAACGGTAGCATCGGGAAAAGGCCGCGTCAATTGGAAACGCACCATGCTACAATACTTCTGTTGACTGCGGGGGTAGCTCAGATTGGTAGAGTCCCTGCCTTCCAAGCAGGTTGTCGCGGGTTCGAATCCCGTCCCCCGCTCCACTTTCTCTCCTTCCTATCCTTGACCCCCATCCCCCCTCGCCGCTACGCTGTGCCCGCGCCTGCACCGGCGCAGGTATAGGAAAAGGGGTGTCCCATGGATTTGGAGCTCAAAGGCAAGGTCGCCATCGTCACCGGCGGCAGCAAAGGCATCGGCAAGGAGATCGCGCGGCAGCTTGCCGCCGAAGGCGCCAGCGTCGCCATCTGCGCCCGCACCGAGGATACGCTCAGAGCCGCGGCGAAGGAGCTTGCCAAGGAGACCGGCAGCCGCGTCCTGCCCTTCGTCACTGACGTCTCCTCTACCGACTCAGTCGATCGCATGGTGGAGGCCGTCGTCGAATCCTTCGGACGCTTGGATATCCTGGTGAACAACGCCGGCCAGCCCGGCGGCAAGGCCGCCGGCCCCCTCGCCACCGTCACCGACGAAGCCATGCTCTCCGATCTCGACACCAAGTTTCTCGGCTACCTGCGCTGCGCCCGCGCCGCCGCCCCGCATATGGTGCGCCATGCTTGGGGGCGCATCGTCCACGTCGGCGGCGCCTCCGCGCGTCTCCCCGGCACCTACAGCACCGGCGCCCGCAACATCGCCGTGGTCCACCTCAGCCGCACCCTGGCCGAGGAGCTCGGGCCGTCGGGCATCACCTCCAACGTGGTGCATCCCAGCATCACCCGCACCGAGTATTTCGCCAATGTGCTAGCTACGCGCGCAAAGAAAGAGGGGCGCAGCGCCGCGGAAATCGAGCAGGAGTACGCCCGCAATCATTCCCTCAAGCGCGTCGTGGACCCCCGCGAGGTCGCCAGCGTGGTGGTCTTTCTCGCCTCGGCCCGCGCCAGCGCCGTCACCGGCCAGGTTGTCGAAGCCGGTGGAGGAGCCACCCGCGCCGTCCTCAGCTAACGCCGCCCAATACTGACTGCGATTCTGGGGAAACCTCTTTGGAAAGAGGCTTTCCCCACGCCCCTTCTAGAAACTCCTCTGTAAGGACGGAGCGGTAGGGGCTGCTGCACCCCTACCGCTCCGTCCTTGGAGAAAAGTCTTTGGGAGGGTCTGGGAACGCCTTTCTCCAGAAAGGGTTCCCAGGGCTGCCGTCCGCAGGAGCGGGGCTACCAGCCGGGCTTCTCTTCCGGTTCTTCCTCGCCTTCTTCGTCCTCCAGGTCCTGAGCGCTGTACGTGCCCACCTCGCGGCCCTGGTACACCACCACCACGAAATCTTCGCACGTGGAGTCGGCAGACATCACCAGCTCTTCGTCCACCGACTCGATCAGCTCGCGGATGTCCTCCTGCGTCAGGCTCTCCACTACCACCAGCGCGCCGTGGACGATGGATGCCGTATAGTGCAGGTCCACGCGGGCCACCGCGCTCTCGCCGTCGAAGATCGCATACGCCTCCGAGTACGGCGTGCGGCACTCGCGCTCAAAGCGATAGTCGGCCATGGCGGCCCTCCGGGCCATGACAGGCCTCTAAGATTGCGGCTTGTGGGGATGCCCGCGCCGCAGCCTGCGGTTGCGCCGAAGCGGCGGGTCGGGACAGTATAGCAAAGGCTCCGGCGCTACGGACGCACGTGCCCGTCCCCGAAGATCGTCCACTTGTAGGACGTCATCTCCCGCAGCCCCATCGGCCCGCGTGCGTGGAACTTCTGCGTGCTGATGCCCACCTCCGAGCCCAGGCCGAACTGCCCGCCATCGGTGAACCGCGTGCTAGCGTTCACATACACCGCCGCCGCGTCCACCGCGTCCATGAACGCGTTCGCCGCGGCGTAATCGCTGGTCACGATCGCCTCCGAATGCCCCGACCCGTACTGCTCGATGTGCCGTATCGCGCCGTCCAGATCGTCAACTACTTTTACTGACGCGATAAGATCGAGGAACTCCATGCCGAAGTCGCCCGGCGCCGCCGCCGTGAGCCGGTCCACGTCCGCCTTTTGCAGGATCGCCAAAGATTGCGGGTCGCAGCGCAGCTCCACCTTCGCCGCCGCCAGCCTGCGGCCGATCGCGGGCAGCGCCCGCTGCGCCGCATCGCGATGCACCAGCACCGTATCCAGCGCGTTGCATGTAGAGGGCCGCTGCACCTTGGCGTTGAACACAATTTCCGTGGCCATCTCCACGTCCGCCGACTTATCCACGTACAGGTGGCACACGCCCACGCCGCCCGCCAGCACCGGCATCGCCGCCTCGCGGGACACCATGCGGATGAGGTCCGCGCCGCCGCGCGGCACCATGAGGTCAATGACGTCCCGCATCTTCAGCATCTCGCCCACCAGCGCGCGGTCCGTGGAGTCCACGAACTGGATGGCGTCCGCGGGCAGCCCCGCTGCGGCGATGGCATCCCGCTGTAGTTGCGCCAGCAACGTGTTGCAGCGTATCGCCTCCTTGCCGCCGCGCAGCACCACGGCGTTCCCCGATTTCAGGCACAGCGTGGCGATGTCCACCGTGACGTTGGGGCGGCTTTCGTAGATCGCGCCGATTACCCCCAGCGGCACGCGCCGCCGCCCGATACGCAGGCCGTTGGGCAGCACTCGCGCATCGAACGTCTCCCCCACCGGGTCGGGCAGCGCAATGATCTTCCGCACGTCCGCTGCCTGCGCCGTCACGCGGGGCGCATCCAGCAGCAGCCGGTCCAGCATGGACGCGTTCATCCCGTCGCGCTTGCTCTGCTCGTAGTCCTGCTTGTTCGCCGCGGCGATCTCGTCCTTGCGCCGCTCCAGCGCCGCCGCGATGTTCGCTAGCGCCGCATCCTTCGTTGCCGTGCTGGCGCGCGCCAGCAGCCGCGATGCCGCCTTTGCCGCCTCCGCCTTCTTCCGCAGGCTCTCCGTTGCCGTGGTCATCTGTCTTTTGCCCTGATCATGGAGTCGTCCTCACTTCACATTGTCGCCTTGTCGCCGCAGGGCATGGCCGCTGCCTGTCCCGCGGCCGCGCCCTGCTCCGTGAGCAGCACCAGGTCGTTGCGATGCACCACCTCGTCGCCGTAGGCATATCCCAGCAGCCGACCGATATCTGCTGACCGCGCGCCCTTGATCTTCTCCAGGTCCGCGGCGCTGTAGTTCGTCAGGCCGCGCCCCAGGCGCGTCCCGCGCGCATCGCGGATCTCCACCAGGTCGCCCCGAGCGAACGCGCCTTCCACTGCCTGCACGCCTGCGGGCAGCAAGCTCTTGTTTTGTGCCGCCAGCGCTCGCGCCGCGCCGTCGTCCACCACGATCGCCCCGTGCGTGGACAGCCCCGCCACCATCCACCGCCGGCGGCTCCCCACCTTGCTTCGCGCCGGGGCGAACAGCGTGCCGATGGCCTCACCGCCCGCGACCCGCATCAGCACGTTTGCCGCATGCCCGTTGGCCACGATCACCGGAATGCCTGAATCCGTGGCCATCTTCGCCGCGTCCACCTTCGCCGCCATGCCGCCGCGTCCGCGCTGGCTTCCCACACCTCCCGCCAGCGCCACGATAGCGGCGTCAATGCGCTCCACGCGAGGGATGAGCCGCGCCGCAGCGTCCGTGCGAGGGTCGGCGGTGAACAGCCCGTCAATATCGGAAAGAATCGCCAGAAGGTCGGCGGCCACCAGATTCGCCACCGCTGCCGAGAGCCGGTCGTTGTCGCCAAACACCGCGCCGCCGATCTCCCGGATATCCACCACGTCGTTCTCGTTGATGATGGGGACAATCCCCAACTCCAGCAGGCCCTCGAGCGTGTTGCGCACGTTCAAGTAGCCCTCGCGATTGTCCAGGTCGCCCTTGGTGATCAGCGCCTGCGCCACGTGCAGCCCGTGCCCGGCGAACAGCTCGCTGTACTGTTGCATCAGCCGGCCCTGGCCCACGGCGGCGAGCATCTGCTTGTAGGGAATGTCCTTGCGCTTGCCCTCGCCGCCCAGCACGTCGCGTCCCGCGGCGATGGCCCCTGACGTCACCACCAGCATCTCCACGCCCGCGCGGCGCAGCGCCGCCACCTGCGACACCAGGCTGCCGAGGATCGCCGAGTCCAGGCGTTCCCCGCCGCTGGTGAGTAGGTTCGTGCCGAACTTCGCCACGATGCGGCGATAGCCGGGGGCTGTCCCTGGTTCTGGGGTCATGGAAGCTGGGTTGCTCCAGAAGGAAACCTGCCGCCATTATAGCATCCGAACCTGGTGAACCTGCTACAATGCGACCAGGGGTAGCCCGCGCGGCTGCCCATTTTTGGCGTTGAGGCTTTGAGCGCTTGGGGGAAAGTTGCAACTTCCTGCCCTGGTCAATCTGATCGAGGCTCTGCCTGGCTACGGGGACATTGCCCACACCCTCCTACGTGGCGATGCCCCCGCCACGGCGCGCCTGCCGGACGCCGTGCGTCCTTTGTTGCTCGCCGCGCTGGCGCGAGGCATAGGCAAGCCTCTGCTCATCCTTACGGCGCGCCCGGAAGACGCGCGGCGCATGCAGGAGCAGGTTGCAGCCTGCCTGGGGCCGTCGCGTCACGTGCACCTGCTTCCTGAGCCGGACGCCCTGCCCTTTGAAGACCTGGCCTCTGACCCCGTGACCGTGCAGCAGCGCCTCCGCGTCCTCTCCGCCATGGCCGGCGTCCTGGGCGATGCCGCCTCGCCGCCGCTGATCGTCGTCGCCTCGGCGTACGCCGTCGCCGCGAAAACGCTGGCGCCGGAGCGCCTGCGCCGCGCCTCGCTGCCGCTTGCCCGCGGCGCGACCGTAGATATGGAAGCGCTCCTGCGACGCTGGGCGCTTCTGGGCTATCGCGCCTCCAGCGCCGTGGAGCTTCCCGGCGCCATGAGCCGTCGCGGCGGCATCGTGGATGTGTATCCGCCTACGTCTCCTTACCCCGTGCGCATCGAGTTCTTCGGCGACGTCGTGGAGAGCCTGCGCTGGTTCGATCCGCGGACACAGCGCTCCGTGGAGCAGCCGCAATCGGTGGTCGTCGGCCCCGTCACCGAGCTGCTCGCCCCCGAGAAGGGTACGCTTCCCGTGCTGGACCTTAGCGCATGCGACGACGAGACGCAGGCCCGCATCGCCGAGCAGATGCGCCAGATCGCCGAGGGCGCGCCGGTGGAATCGTCCGAGCTGTATCGCGGCCTGGCTAATCGTCACACCGCGCTGGACTACGCCGCCGCCGGCGTGCTTGTGGCCGACGAGCCGTCGCGCATCCGCCGCGTGCTGGAGGAGCTGGATACCGAGGCGGAAGAGCTGCGCGCCCGCCTTGTCCGTGACCGGCATCTGCCCGCGGCGTTCCCTGCCCCCCACGCAACGCTGGAGGAGGTCAACTCCCGCACGCGAGCCGTGGCGCGCCGCCTGGACTTGGATGCCTTCACTCCTGACGATACCGCTTTTCCCTTCAGCGCCGCGCCATCCTTCGCCGGGCATACGCGCACGATTGTCTCTGAGGTGCAGGCCATGCTCTCCCAGGGTGAGCGCGTGGTGCTGCTGAGCCACCAGGCATCCCGCCTCCAGGAGCTGCTCACCGAAGCGGGCCTCCCCGCCGTGACCAGCGACTTGCTCGACCGCCTGCCCGCTCCCGGCACAGCTATTGTGCTGCACGGCGCCGCCGGCGATGGCTGGCGTCTGGCCCCGCAGCAGGTGACGCTGCTCACCGACGCCGAGCTTTTCGGCCTGCGCAAGCAGCGCCGCGTCCTGCGCCGCCGCCCCGCGCAGCGCCAGTCGTTCCTCTCCGAGCTCACCGTCGGCGATTACGTGGTGCATATAGACCACGGCATCGGCCGCTTCGCCGGCACCAAGTTCGACCGCGTGGGCGACCGCGACCGTGAATATCTCGTGCTGGAGTACGCCAAGGGCGATCGCCTGCTCGTGCCTTCCGATCAGATAGACCGCGTTGGCCCCTATGTGGGCGCAGGCGAGCAGGGGCCGTCCCTCTCCCGCCTCGGCGGGCAGGAGTGGGAGCGCATGAAGGCTAAGGCCAAGGCCTCCGCCGCCACCGTCGCCCGCGATCTGCTGGCGCTCTACGCCGCGCGGGAGGTGGTGCAGGGCCACGCGTGCGCCGCGGATACCCCGTGGCAGAAAGAGATGGAGGAGTCCTTTCCCTACGTGGAGACCCCCGACCAGATGCGGGCCATTGAGGACACCAAGGCGGATATGGAGCGGCCCAAGCCCATGGACCGCCTCATCACCGGCGACGTGGGCTACGGCAAGACGGAGGTCGCCCTGCGCGCCGCCTTCAAGGCCGTCATGGACGGCAGGCAGGTGGCCGTGCTCGTGCCCACCACCGTGCTCGCCCAGCAGCATTTCAACACCTTCCGCGAACGCCTCGCCCCGTTCCCCGTCCGTGTGGAGATGCTCAGCCGCTTCCGTTCCGGCCATGAGCAAGACGACGTGGTGAAGCGGCTGGCCCTGGGGACGGTGGACATCTGCATCGGCACGCACCGCCTGCTGCAGAAAGATGTGCTGTTCAAGGACCTGGGTCTGGCGGTTATTGATGAGGAGCAGCGCTTCGGCGTGGCCCAGAAAGAGCGGCTCAAGCAACTGCGGCGCGAGGTGGACGTGCTCTCCATGTCGGCGACCCCCATCCCCCGCACGCTGTACATGGCGCTGGCCGGCGCGCGCGATATGAGCATCATGGAAACGCCGCCGGAACAGCGCCTCCCCATCAAGACCTATGTCGCCCAGCATGACGATGGCCTGCTCCGTGAGGCGATCCTCCGGGAGATGGAGCGGGGCGGCCAGATTTTCTTTGTCCACAACCGCGTGTTCAATATAAGCGCCGTGGCCCAGCGCGTGGCCGCGCTGGCGCCGGAGGCCCGCATCATCGTCGCCCACGGGCAGATGCCGGAAGACAAGCTGGAGCAGGCCATGCTCCAGTTCTCCCGCGGCGAGGCGGACGTGCTTGTCTGCACAACCATCATCGAATCGGGGCTGGATATGCCCAACGTCAACACCTTGATCGTCAATGACGCCGATCGCTTCGGCCTCTCCCAGCTCTACCAGTTGCGCGGGCGCGTGGGCCGCGGCCCCGTGCGCGCCTACGCGTACTTCGTCTACCACCCGGACAAGCGCCTGTCGGAAACCTCGGAGAAACGCCTCAAGACCATCCTCTCGGCAACAGAGCTAGGCGCGGGGTTCAAGATCGCCATGAAAGACCTGGAGATCCGTGGCGCAGGCAATATCCTCGGCGCGGAGCAGCACGGGCATATCGCCGCCGTCGGCTTCGACCTCTACGTCCGGCTGCTGGGAGAGGCCGTGGAGGAGCTGAAAGCGGCGCTGGCGGGCCAGCCCGCACCCCCGCCGGCCACGGCCAAGGCGCAGTCGCCGTCCGTTGACCTGCCCGTCCCTGCTGGCCTTCCCCACGCCTACGTCCCCGATCTCCAGACCCGCCTCTCCATCTACCAGCGCATGGCAGGCATGACCGAGCCCGCGCACGTGGACGACCTGGCCGATGAGCTCAAGGACCGCTTCGGCCCCTGGCCGGAGGCGGTGGAAGACCTGCTCTTCCTCCTCAAGGTCAAGCTCCTTGCCGCCAGGGCCGGCGTGCTCTCCGTCTCCCACCAGACCGGCGAAGTGGTCCTCACCGGCGATGAGCGCACCTGGTCGCACCTGCTCGGCGTGCAGCGCCCCTACGGCGATGGCGTGCGCATCGGCCACACCCGCGTGCGGCTGGACATCAAACGTCTGGGCAAGAACTGGCGCGCCGTGCTGCAAGCGATGCTGCACGGCGCGGGCGACCGTCGTCCGCAAGCGGCGCTGCCCCGCTAACGCCCCGGCGGAAGGGGAATAATTGGCGCCGTGCCCGGCGCCGGCGGCGCCGCCGGGGGCCGGGGCTGTCCTCCCGCGCGGTCGCCCAGCAGCGTCCTTTCCAGCACCTCGATAAACCGTTGCGCCGGGGTAGACAGCGCCTTCCCCCGCAGCGTCACGATCCCCGCCTGCTCCACCGGCATCAGGCTTGCCAGGCTCACCATGCCCAGGTTCGCCACGTCCACCGGGTCAATCGCCAGCTTCGGCCCCACGGAGATGCCCATGCCCAGCGCCACATAGCGCTTGATCACATCCATGCTGGAAAGCTCCATCACGATGTCATAGTGCAGGCCCTTGCGCTTGAACTCGTTCTCCAGCCACAGGCGCGTGTAGGTGTTCGGCGGCATCAGGATCAGCGGCCACTTGGCGATCTGCTCCAGCGAGTTCAGCTGCTGGCGCAGCAGCGGATGTCCCCTCGGCGTGATCAGCACCCGCTCATAGATGAACAGGGGCCGGAAGTCCAGCTCCGTCAGCTTGTCCGGGCCAGGCATGATGCCCATATCCACCTCGCCGGACTCCACCAGCCGCATGGCCTCCGAGCGCGTGCATGATTGCATGCGCAAATGCACCTCGGGGTACGCCGACCGGAACGCCCGTACCACTTGCAACAGCGTGTGAGGAATAATGTCCGCCGTGGAGGCGATGGACACCGGGCCTCCCTGCTCTGCCGTCGCCGCCTTTGCCGCCAGCGCTTCGATCCCTTCGATCAGTGGCGCGGCCATCTGCGCCAGCGACTGTCCCGCCAGGGTCAGCTGAATGGGGCGCTTCACCCGGTCGAACAACACCATGCCCAGCTCTTCCTCCAGCTTCTTGATGTGGTTGGTCACCGTGGGTTGCCCCACGCAAAGCTGCTCCGCCGCCCGCGTCACGCTGCGCAGCTTTGCCGCGATGACGAAACTCTTGAGCTCCCGCAGTTCCATCTCTGTACCCCCGGCATGACATTTCGAAAACAGATATATATTATCATACAGTATTCGTTGACGCAATGTCACTGGTGGGCGATACTGCATATGTACCGTATGCGAGCCGAGGGAACTGACCCAAGGTGGTCCCTACGGCAGAAGGAAAGGACAGCATGATTAAGCGAGTGATTGAAGCGGCGGGAGGTCTCCTCAAGGGCGCCTCGTTCGAGGCTTACTACCAGGACGTGCAGGGCAAGTCGGTTGACGCCATCAGGTTCGATGAGGCCCGCAAGGACTACGAAGGTTCGCTGCACGGCAACGCTGGCCTGCGCGGCTTCTAACCAACCATCGGAGTGCGCCCACGGGTATGTAACTAGTTCCATCGCATACCCTCCTCCTCTCCCTGGTCACCCCCCAGGGCATAAGGAAAGTGGCGGCTGGCAACGTGGGGCCAGCCGCCACCCAATAGCATAAAAAGAGTCCGGCCATCAGGCCGGACTCTTTTTATGCTATTGCGATGGACCGCGTTTGGGGCTGTCACAGCGTGAGAAACCGGAGAACCTCCGGCAACGTCCTGATCCGCGGCACATCGGTGTGCTCCGGGTGCAGCCAATCGCGGTCCAGCAGCACCGCATGGATGCCCACGCCGCGCGCGCCCACCACGTCGCCGTGATACTGATCCCCGACGTGGACCGCCTCATGCGGCGCCACCCTGGCGTGCTTGAGCGCCGTGAGAAAGATCGGCGCGTGCGGCTTCTCCGCCCCCGCCGTCATGCTGCTCACCTTGAAGTCCAGGTAGCCGTCAATTCCCAGGTCGCGGCACAGATCGTCCAGGTCGCGGTAGATATTGGAGATCAACCCCAGCATCATCCCGCGATGCTTCAGGTCTGTCAGCGTCGGCGTCACGTCGTCGAACGTCCGCAGCGCGGAGGGCGCCTGTCGCACGCGCTCCCACACCTGGCGCGCCACGTCCAGCGACACGCGCGCGCCCCCGCCTTCCAGGATGAGCTGCTCGTACCGGGAGAAGAACGCCAGGCGGTCCTCCGGCGGCATTTTCTGGATGTGCAGGCGGGCGTTCTGCTCCGTCATGAACTGGTCTGCCCTGGCATACCCGCGCACGATCCCTTCCGGGTTCGGCGCAAGATCGAATGCCGCCGCTGCCTGCACCTGAATCTCCTCCCGCGGCGGGTGGAACCGGGCCAGCGTGTTGTACAGGTCAAAGAAGACGGCTTTGATCATGCCGAGGTGTGCTAGGATAGCCCTCCAAAAGCAGTATAGTGGCCAACAGTAGAACGTGGAATGCAGGCCATGCCTCTTGCTCCCCTGTCGCGGCTCCGGGCCATGCGTCACGCGGCGCTGGACTTCGTCTTCACCCCGCGTTGCGCCGGCTGCCGCCGCGAAGGTCCTTACCTTTGCGATGGCTGCGCCGCTGCCTCAGGTTCGCTGTCCGGGCCAATCTTTCCCTGGGCAGCGACCTCTGACCGCCCTTGCCTTCTGGATGACGTTGCCCTGGCCTGTGTCTACGCCCCTCATCCCTTCACCCCGGCGCTGTCCGCGAGGCGGTGCACGATCTGAAGTACCGTGGCGTCGCCGCATCCGCCTCCGAGCTTGCCGCCCGCATGGCGGCGCATGCGCTGCGTCACGGCCTCGCCGCTGATGTGATCGTCCCCGTCCCCCTGCATCCGCGGCGGCACCGCACGCGCGGCTACAACCAGGCGGCGCTTCTCGCCCGTGAGGTCTCCCGTCTCCTGGGCGTCCCGCTTTTGGACGATGCGCTTATGCGCACCCAGTACCGTAGCCCCCAGGCCGCGGCATCATCCAAGGAGGAGCGGGCCGCCGCCGTCCGCGACGCCTTCCGTTGCGGCATCCTGCTCTCCGGCCGGCGCGTCCTGTTGATTGACGACGTATGCACCACCGGCGCCACCCTCAACGCCTGCGCACGCGCCCTCCGCGCCGCTGACAGCGGCGCCGTCATTGGCCTGACCCTCGCCCATGAGGTGTAGGGAGCGCCGGCGCATTGCCCCTACCAGGTGCCTCCAGTACAATCTTCAGGTACCGCTGCGCTTAGGCCTGGCTTTGGTACCGCTACACTGAGACTTGGAGCCGCACGATGGAACTGCGCTTTGCCGCCAAACACACCACCATCTCTGATGGAGTGCGCCGGTATGCCGAGGACAAGATCGGCAGGCTGGAGCGCTATCTGCCTGTCGTGAACACCGCCAGCGTGGAGTTCACCCTGGAGAAGACGCGCGCTGCCGGAGACCGCGTCGTGATTCAGGTTACCCTCAACTGCAACGGACATGTGCTGCGCACCCAGCATCGCGCCGCCGAGTTCCAAACGGCGATTGACCTGGCAGCAGACAGCCTCCATCGTCAGGCGCCGCGCTTCAAGGCGAAGGCGCAGCGCAGCGCTTTGCGGCGTCCCGCCCGCGGCGCCGTCTCTCAGGTCTCGGAGGCGTCTGCTCCGGCAGAGGACGCCGAGGCTGAAGCCCTTCTCCGCCGCAAGCAGTTCGCTATCAAGGACATGACTCCGGAAGCCGCCGCGGAAGAGATGGACCTGCTGGGACATAGCTTCTACATGTTCAAGAACGCCAAGAGCCAGGTCTATAACGTGGTCTACCGTCGCAGCGCAGGCGGCTACGGGCTGATCGAACCGCAAGAAGGCTAGCCGCCTGCCTCTCCTTTGTACGAGGTAGCTATCCCTTGACAACATATCTTCGACAGCTATACCTATCGCTGGAACCATCGGGACGACCGGAAGCCCATGTTCACTTCTCTTTTGGAGCGGGTTTCCTCGGAGAAACAGGTGGAGGCACGGGGGTGGTGAACACCTTCGTTTAGAGGCGGTCAAACTCCGGTTTCGTCGTCGGCTTTTTAATTCGATCTTCTCTAGCCAAATTGCATATTCCCTGAGTGCATCTCGTATGGTTTGAGTCTCACGGTAATGATGAGCCTTACATGGCTAGAATCAGCAGGGGTATTACTTAACTGTAGAAGCTGATCTGTTTCAACTGAAACCTTAGTAATGAGTTTATCGTCCTCCAGTAAGCAGAGGAATGGCTT
>SHYB01000031.1 GCA_009693015.1 Dehalococcoidia bacterium | reverse complement strand
GGTCGGGATGATGCTTGCGGGCCATGCGGCGGTAGGCGGCCTTGACCTCTTTCTCCGAGGCGCCGCGAGGGATGCCCAGAACTTCGTAGTAGTTTCGTTTCGCCATAGCGGGGAACCGGTGCGCTCTCGATGGCATCATGCTATGACTTAACAATAGTATTGTCAAGATTTCTGATGTCATGGTGTTGGCATGGCGCATGGGTGTGGCGCTTCAGATGGCACGGTGATACGCTTCAGTTGACAGCGTGCCGCCAGGTGCTAGCATAGATTACAGGGGCAGGATGCCCCGCTTCATGGACGAACCTGCTAGTACACCGCTCGGAGGCCGCGCAAGCGCATTATTCCGTGCGGTATTTTTTTGCCCCGCGCGAGGTGAGGCGAGATGGCGGTAAGCGGGTGGGCGGCGCTGGTGCTGGCGGCGGGCAGGGGGACGCGGATGCGCTCCAGCCGCCACAAGGTGCTGCACGAGTTGTGCGGGGCGCCGATGGCGTCGCATGTGGTGGCGGCGGCGGCGGAAGCGGGCGTGGAGACGATCGCGATGGTGGTGGGCTATCAGGCGCAGGCGGTGCGGGAGGCGCTGGGCGATGGGCTGCTCTATGTGGAGCAGCGGCAGCAGCGGGGCACGGGGCATGCGGTGTTGCAGGCGAAGGCGGCGCTGGGCCGGCGGGCGAAGCATTTGCTGGTGATGAACGGGGATGTGCCGTTGGTGCGGCCGGAGACGGTGCGGGCGCTGATGCAGGCCCACGCCGACGGCAACGCGGCGGTGACGATGCTCACGGTGTCCGGCGGCGCGGTGGAGGGCCTGGGCAGAGTGCGTCGTGACGGGCATGGGAGGGTGTCGGCGGTGGTGGAGGAGGCGGCCCTGACGGCGGGAGAGCGGACGATTACGGAGGTGAATGCGGGGGTGTATTGCTTTGACGCCGCCTGGCTGTGGCCTGCGCTGGCGAAACTTCGCCCCAGCGTTACGGGAGAAATCTATCTGACCGGCCTGGTGCGGCTGGCATACGGCGACCGTTGTCCCGCCGTTACGGTGCAGGCGCGGGACGCCTCCGAGGGACTGGGCGTGGACACGCGGTTGCGCCTGGCGGAAGCGGAGCAGGTGCTGCGGGGGCGCATTCGCCGGCGATGGATGCTGGAAGGCGTGACGCTGCATGACCCCGCGACGATTTACATTGACGCGGGCGTGGAGATCGGGCAGGACACGGTGGTGCACCCCAACACGTTTTTGCTGGGCACAAGCCGCATCGGCGAGGCATGCGAGATCGGGCCGGGGACGGTGTTGCGCAACTCCACGCTGGGCAAGGGATGCCGCGTGGTGGCGTCAGTGATTGAAGACTCCACGCTGGAGGATGGCGTGGACGCCGGGCCGTTCAGCCACCTGCGCCAGGGGGCGTACCTGGAGGCGGGAGTGCATATCGGCAACTACGTGGAGATCAAGCAAAGCCGAATGGGCAAGGGGGCCAAGTCAGGCCACTTCAGCTACATCGGCGATGCCACGGTGGGACGGCGGGCGAATATCGGCGCGGGGACGATCACATGTAATTTCGACGGAGTGCACAAGCATCAGACGGTGATCGGCGACGACGCGCTGATCGGCAGCGATACGATGCTGGTGGCGCCGGTGAAGGTTGGGCGCGGGGCGAAAACGGGCGCGGGCGCGGTGGTGATCCGGGACGTGCCCGCGGGGGCGACGGTGGTGGGTGTGCCTGCGCGGCCGGTGTCATCGTCAGGGCGGCCAGGGCAGGGACGGCCAGTGTCTTCATCGACATCAACGAAGTCAGGGCCGGGGCGGAAAAAGGGGACGGACCGGTGAGCCAGGCAGTGTGGATAGAAATTGGGGTGCTGGGGGGCGGGCTGCTGGTGCTGGCGCTGGTGTCCGGCAGCAGGGCGTCCCTGGCGGGGATACGTCGTTCGTGGCTGTG
Organism: Dehalococcoidia bacterium; assembly: GCA_009693015.1. Taxonomy (GTDB): domain Bacteria; phylum Chloroflexota; class Dehalococcoidia; order SHYB01; family SHYB01; genus SHYB01. The sequence goes on along the minus strand of SHYB01000031.1, from coordinate 22,597 downwards.
GCGTGTGCTGTCCACGAGTGAGGACGCAGGACTACAGTTGGAGGAGGCGCTAGATTCGCTGCGATCCACGCTGGTGCCGTTCCGCGAGGCGGCAATCGTAGCGCTGGTGCTGGCGGCGGTGCTGCTGGCAGCGGAGCTGGGGGACAACCGCTGGTGGGCCATCACCGCCGCAGGTGTGGGCACCTGGGTTTTCGTCATCGTCGTCCAGGCGTCCGGGGCGCGTGTGGCGGCGCGGAATCCCAATAAGTTTTTCATGGTGATATCCATACCGCTCGGACTTATCAATGTGGTGGTGCAGACGGTGACTCGCGGCGCGCCGCTGAGCTCTGAAGCAGTGCATATGCCCAGCGATGCCAAGGACGAGTCCGAGGCGCCTGTCAGCATGTTGGAGGAGTTCCGCACCTTGCGCGATCTGGTGCGTTCGCCGGAAGGAAGCGGCGAGATTGGCGAGGCGGAGAAGCGCATGATCAACGCCGTGATGTCACTGCGTGAGACTACGGTGAAGGAGCTCATGGTGCCGCGCCCCGATATTGTGTCGGCGAGCACGGAGGCGACGCTGGAGGAGGTGGTGGCGCTGATCACCGAGCGGGGACATACGCGCATCCCCTTGTACGAGGGCAGCTTGGACAAGACGGTTGGCGTGCTGTACGCGCGCGATGTGTTGCGGGCGCTGAGCCAGCCGGAGCGGCAGACGAGCCTGCGCCAGATTGCGCGGCCGCCGTTCTTTGTGCCCGAGCAGAAGAAGGCGCATGAGTTGATGCGCGACTTTCTCGCCAAGTCGGTGCATTTCGCCCTGGTGGTGGACGAGTACGGCGGAGTGGAGGGCGTGGTGACGCTGAAGGACTTACTGGCGGAGATCGTGGGCGATATTGAGCAGGAGCTGGCGCCGCCGGATACCAGGGCCACCTTGCTGAGCGCGGACGAGGCGCTGTTTGACGGCGAGGTCACGCTGGATGATGTGAACGATATGCTGGGGGTGAAGCTGGAGAGCGCCGGCTTTGAGACCATCGGCGGGTACGTGATGGCGCATCTGGGGCGCATGCCTCGCGCGGGGGACCGGCTGGCGGCAGGCGATCTGTACTTCGAGATTCTTTCCATCACGGGGCGCCGCATACGCAAGCTGCGGGTGAGGAAGCGCGATCAGGGTCAAACGGCAGCGCCGTCTTCACCTGCGCCGTCTTCACCTGAGAGCAATACGCCGCCGCCGGCAGCGCGCACGCAGGCTGTTGGCTAGCGTCCCGCGTGCTGCGTGCCGGCGAATGAGTTGATCGCTGCGGCGACGTCCCTGGCCCGCGTCAGGAGCAGCCCGTGGCCCGTGCAGCGCAGCACTTTCAGGCGCGAGTGGGGAATGCCGTTCTTCAGGGAACGCGCGAAACGCAGCGGCGTGAAGAGGTCGCCGTCGCCGAAGATCAAGAGCGTGGGGCAGGCGATGCGGCCCAGGCGGTCGCGGGAATGGAAGCGCACGGTGGCCCGTGCCTGGCGTTCATAAGCGTCCTGGGGCTGGCGGCGGGAGTCGGCGGCGAACCGGCGCACCAGCGCTTGCGGGTTGATTGCGCCGGCAAACTCTTCGTGGGTGTAGAGCCAGGGCAGGAGCACGCGATAGTACTGCGTGCGCGGCAGGGTGCGGCGAAGCATGGCGAACTGCTGGAAGATCCAGTCGCCGCGCGGGTCGCCGGCGTCGTAGGTGGCGATGAGGATAAGACGGCGTACGAGGGCGGGGTGGCGCAGGGCTAGTTCTTGGGCAATGGCGCCGCCCATGGAGAAGCCGGCGATGGCGGCGGGCGTGCCGATGTGTGTTTCGATGACATGGGCGATGTCCTCGGCCATATCGGCGATGGCGTACTGGACGGGGGAGCGGTGGCTGCGGCCGGCGTCGCGGGGGTCGGCGGCGAGGGTGCGGAAGGGCGCAAGGTGGGGGAGGACGGCGTTCCACGCGGTGTGGGAGCCGCCGAGGCCGGGGATGAGGACAAGGGGAGGGCCGCTCACGGGGCCGCGCTGGCGGTAGTAGATGCGCAGACCATCGGCGTTGCAGTAGGGCACGGGCAAAATTGTAGCAGAGACCCCTTTTCCGCGGTGTTTGTTCGCCCCGCAACCCCTAGGGGACGCTGCCCCTTCTCCCATGTTAGACTGATGGCTACTGCGTGGCGGATAGAAGTCCAGGAGGAAGTGTCTTATGGCGACGATGGTGCCCACTTCGGAGTTATCGCGCGGGACCATTCTGGAGATGGACGGCGCGCTCTTTACGGTGCTGGAATATCAGCTGTTCAAGGCGGGGAAAGGCAACTCCGAGGCGCGCATTCGCGTCAAGATCCGCGATGTGAAGACGGGGAACACGCAAGAGAAGGTGTGGCGCACGGACGATCGCGTGCCCAAGGCTGCCGTGGATAACCGCGAGATGCAGTTCCTCTATGCCGACGGCGATCTGTACCATTTCATGGACAATGAGACGTTTGAGGAGAAGATTCTCTCCAAGGACGCTTTGGGGAGCGCCGCCGGTTTTCTCATGGACGGCATGATGGTGGAGACGGTGGTGTTCAAGGAGCAGCCTATCTCCGTGCAGTTGCCGACGTCCGTGGACCTGAAGGTGGCGGAGACGGATCCGGGGTTCAAGGGAGATACGGCCAACGGCGGCACGAAGAAGGCGAAGCTGGAGACGGGCGTGGAGGTGAACGTACCGCTGTTTGTGAACACCGGCGATACGATTCGCGTGGATACGCGGAGCAGCAGCTACATCTCGCGCGTGTAGTGAGCAAGGCGGGGGATGGATTCCGGCCTTCGCCGGAATGACGGGCAAGGGAAAGTAAAAGGGGGGCGGGTGCATCAGCACCCGCCCCCCTTTTTGCGTGCGCAAATTTGCTGCGGTGAAAGTCTGCCCCGGCGCTACGCCCCCAGGCGTGCCATCGCGTCTACGAGTTCCTTGACGGCGCCGGCCGACTTGTCCAGTTGGGCCTGCTCTTCCGCCGTGAGCTTGATCTGGATGATCTGCTCGCAGCCCTTGGCGCCCAGCTTTACGGGTACGCCGATGAAGAGGCCCTTGATGCCGTATTCGCCGTCCAGCTGGACGGCGCAGGGCAGGATGCGCTTTTTATCGAGGAGGATGGAGTCGACCATTTGCGCGGTAGCGGCGGAGGGCGCGTAGTAGGCGCTGCCGGTCTTGAGCAGGGAGACGATCTCCGCGCCGCCATCGCGTGTGCGTTTGACGATTGCGTCCAGGCGGTCCTTGGCAATGAGCTCGCTCACGGGGATGCCGCCGCAGGTGGTGTAGCGCACGAGGGGGACCATGGTATCGCCGTGGCCGCCTAGCACATACGCCTGGATGTCTTCCACGGAGGCGCCCAGCTCCAGGGCGAGGAAGGTGCGGAAGCGCGCGGTGTCTAGCACGCCGGCCATGCCGATGACGCGGTTGCGGGGGAAGCCGCTGCGCTTGAGCGTGAGGTGGGCCATGGCGTCCAGGGGGTTGCTCACCACGATCAGGATGCTGTTGGGCGAGTATTTGACCACCTGATCGGTGACGCCACCGACGATCTTCATGTTGGTCTGGAGCAGGTCATCGCGGCTCATGCCGGGCTTGCGGGCGATGCCCGCGGTGATGATGACGATGTCCGAACCGGCAGTGGCTTCATAGGTGTTCGCGCCGGTGATTGTGGAGTCGAAGCCGATGACGGGCCCTGATTGCGCCATGTCCAGGCCCTTGCCTTGGGGCAGGCCCTCGACGATGTCCACCAGCACGACGTCTGCATAGTCGCGCTCGGCGAGGCGCTGCGCCAGGGTGGCGCCCACGTTTCCAGCTCCAACGACGGTGACTTTGAATCGCATCTGTGCTACTTCCCCTTCATTTTGGCGATGATTGCGTCGGCCATCTGCGAGGTGCCCACTGCCGTAGGATCATCGCGGCGAGGCTTCATGTCATAGGTGACCGCTTTGCCTTCCTGGAGCACGGAGGCTACGGCTTTCTCCAGGCGCGCAGCGGCTTCGCTCTCGCCTAGGTGGCGGAGCATGAGGACGCCGGACAGGATCAATGCGGTGGGGTTGACCTTGTTCTGGCCAGTGTACTTGGGGGCGCTGCCGTGGATGGCTTCGAATACGGCCATGCCGTTGTAGCCGATGTTGGCGCCGGGAGCCACGCCCAAGCCGCCGACAAGGCCCGCGCCCAGGTCGGAGAGGATATCGCCGTAGAGATTGGGGAGCACCAGCACGTCGCTCTCCTCAGGGCGGGTGACGAGCTGCATGCAGAGGTTGTCTACGATGCGGTCGTCGAACTCGATGTCGGAATAGTCCTTGGCGACGCGGCGAGCGGTTTCTAGGAAGAGGCCATCGCTGAACTTCTGGATGTTGGCCTTGTGCACCGCCCAGACCTTTTTGCGCTTGTTGGCGCGGGCGTACTCGAAGGCGAAACGCACGATGCGCTCCGACCCGAAGACGGAGATGGGCTTAATGGAGATCCCCGAGTCGGGACGAATGGTCGAGCCGGTGAGCTCGTGGATGGACTTGATGAGCTTGGCCGTCTCCGGCTTGCCGTGCTCGAACTCAATGCCGGCGTAGAGGTCTTCCGTGTTCTCACGAACGATGACGAGGTCAACGTTGGTGTACTTGGAGCGGACGCCGGCGTAGGACTTGCACGGGCGTAGGCAGGTGTACAGGTCGAGTATCTTGCGAATGGCGACGTTGACGCTGCGGAAGCCGCCGCCGACGGGCGTGGTGATGGGGCCTTTGATGGCCACTTTGTTGCGTTTGATGGACTCGATGGTGGCGTCAGGGATGGTGGTGCCGTACTTGGCGAGGCAGTCCGATCCTGCGTGCTGGATGTCCCAGCTAATCTTGACGCCGGTGGCGTCAATGACGCGCATGGTGGCATCAGAAAGTTCGGGGCCGGTGCCGTCGCCGGGGATCATCGTGATGGTGTAGGCCATGCTGTCAGGAACCTCCAGTGGCGTTGTGCGGCGTGTGTGGGAGGGTGGCTCCGTTGCACGCTTGCGGCTGCTCAGGTGGCGAGCGCCCGTAAAAGGGTATCAGGTTAGGGGGAATCTCGCTAGCGGGCGCATGGCCTGAGGGCCAAGGCTAGAGGGGCCAAGTTGCTACAGCGGGATGTTACCGTGCTTTTTGGGCGGCAAGGTATCGCGCTTGTTGGCGAGCATCTCCAGCGCGCGAATGAGCTTGGGCCGGGTGGCCCGCGGGTCAATGACATCGTCAATGAAGCCGCGGGACGCCGCCACGAACGGCGAGGCGAACTTGTCCTTGTACTCCTGGATGAGGCGCCGTCGCGTGGCCTCGGGGTCCTTGGACTTGGCGATCTCTTCGCGGGAGACGACGTTGACCGCGCCTTCCGGGCCCATGACGGCGATCTCGGCGTTGGGATAGGCGAAGTTGATGTCGCCGCCCAGGTGCTTGCTGCTCATGACGATGTACGCGCCGCCGTAGGCCTTGCGGGTGATGACGGCGACCTTGGGGACGGTGGCCTCAGAGTAGGCGAACAGGAGCTTGGCGCCGTGGCGGATGATGCCGCCGTGCTCCTGGCCGGTGCCGGGGAGGAAGCCGGGTACGTCAGCGAAGGTGACAAGGGGAATGTTGAACGCATCGCAGAAGCGGACGAAGCGCGCGGCCTTGACACTGGCGTCTATGTCCAGCACGCCTGCGAGATGGGACGGTTGCTGGGCGACGATGCCCACGGGCTTGCCGTTGAGGCGGGCAAAGCCGACGAGGATGTTCTGGGCGAACTGCTCGTGGACTTCGAAGAAGTCGCCGTCGTCCATGACCGCGGCGATCAGCTCTTTCATATCGTAGGACTTGGAGGGGTCCAGGGGCACGAGGTCAACGAGGCGTTCGTCGGTGCGGGCGGGGTCGTCGGCGGAGGGCAGCGACGGTGGGTCTTCTACGTTGTTGGATGGCAGGAAGCTGAGCAGCCGGCGCACCTGCGCGAGGCACTCCGCTTCCGAGTCGAAGGCGAAGTGGGCCACGCCGCTCTTGCTGGCATGCGTGCCGGCGCCGCCGAGGTCTTCATGGCTGACCACTTCGCCGGTGACGGCCTTGATGACGTCCGGCCCGGTGATGTACATCTGGCCGATGCCCTTGACCATGAAGATGAAGTCAGTGATGGCAGGGGAGTAGACGGCACCTCCGGCGCAGGGGCCAAGAATGACGGAGATTTGAGGAATGACGCCGGATGCGCGGGTGTTGCGCAGGAAAATATCGCCGTAACCCTTGAGGGAAATGACGCCTTCCTGGATGCGCGCGCCGCCGGAGTCGTTGAGGCCGACGATGGGCGCGCCGACTTTGAGGGCCAGGTCCATCACCTTGACGATTTTTTCGCCGACGACCTCTGAGAGCGACCCGCCGAAGACGGTGAAGTCCTGGGCGTAGACAAAAACGATGCGGCCTTCGACCTTGCCGTGGCCGGTGACGACAGCATCGCCCAAGAAGACCTTGTCAGCGAGTCCAAAATCGTGGGCGCGGTGCTCGACAAACGGGTCGAGCTCTTCAAACGTGCCGGGGTCCAGGAGCATAGCGACCCGTTCGCGCGCGGTCATCTTGCCGCGCTTGTGCTGCTGCTCAATGCGTTCCGGCCCGCCGCCCAGGGCGGCCTTGGCGCGAAGCTCCTGGAAGTGCTCCAGACGATTGTTGGTGGTGGTCATGCTTGCTGCGGCGCCCTTGTGGATAGGGTGGATGGACAGGCCCCGGAACGGTGCAGGGGGCCAGCGGAACAGGTGTCATGCTAGCAAAGAGGCGGATACCTGGCAAGGGCGAGGCGTCAAAGCAAGAGGCCCTCCGGCACTGCCGGAGGGCCTCTTGCTCATTCCTTGACTCTTACGGGCCTTGATTCTTACGGGCCTTAATGCTTGCGGGCCTTGACTGTTGCGGGAAGCGGCGCTACTTCTTCCAGACGTTGTTGACGGCGATGAGTTCCAGCCCCAGCGAGTAGGGGAATGCGGCGATCTTCCAGTCAGCGGGGATGAGCTTGGGATCGTCCACCGTCGCCACGAGCACGCCCACGTCAAAGAGCGCGGGCTGCATCTCCAGGTTGTTGGCGACGTGGCGGGTGAACTCCAGGCCGAGTTTCTTGTATTCCTCCGGCGTCTTGGCGTTGAACCACTTCTGCCCAAGGTCAATGGTGTCCTGGCTGTAGCTCTGGGAGTACTGCGACGCCTTGTTGTTCACGGACTGGCCCAGGCTGGCGCTGATGCGGTTGTTGGCCAGGTACCACAGGCCAGAGACGGAGGGGCGTGTCCACTTCGCGGGGAACAGCCAGTTGTCCTTCCACGAGTCATAGGACATGTTGCGCCGGTTGACCTTCACGCCGATCTTTTCCCAACCCTGGGCGATGGATTCCGCCATCTCCTCGCCTTCCGGCAGGGCGGGACGCGGCCAGATGAAGAAGTCTAGCTCGAAGCCCTTGGCCCAGCCGGCGTCGGCGATCATCTGCTTGGCCTTGGCGGGGTCAAACTTGGGGAGGGGGAGCTTCTCATAGGCCACGTCAGCCACGGTCACAGGGTAGTTGACGGTGGAGGTGGCGAAGCCTTTGAGGAAGGTGGAGGCGAGGGTATCGCGGTCAATGGCGTGGAGCACCAGAGCCTGGCGCACCGCGAGGACGGACAATGGGTTCTTGCCGTAGCCGGGGTACTCCGTGACCCACTGGTTTTCCAGGCGAATGTTCACCGTGCCGGAGCCGTCGCGGTTGAAGGTCTTGACGCCCCGCGTGTTCTTGAGCTGCACCGCGCCGTCGCGGCTGATGTTGGTCGCTTCGATATCGCGGTTCTTCAGGAGGGCGAGGCGGGTGATCTCTTCCGGCACTAACTGCCAGTAGAGGGTCTTGAAGCGCGGCGTGCCGAAGAACCAGTGGTTATCAACCGCTTCCATGGTCATGGAGGCGCCGATCTGGATGTTGGTGATCTTGTATGGGCCGCTGCTCACCGGGGTCTTGTTGAACCCGCCGGTGCCGACTGAAGTAAAGTACTTCTCCGGCACCAGCTGGCAGGGCGAGCCGCCGCAGCCGGCCTTGGAGATCTGGGTCTGGGGCCAGAATACGTTGGGGCTCCTCAGGGTGACCACCGCGGTGTTGTTGTCCGGCGCGGTGAAGGACTGGACATCGCGGATGTGCGCGCCTTTGGAGGAGAACCGGGAGTCGTCAGAGATGCCGTAGTTGAGCCAGAAGGCCACGTCCTTGGCGGTGGCGGCATCGCCGTTGTGGAACTTGATGCCGTCGCGGGTCTTGAGCGTCCACACCTTGCCGTCGGCGCTGACGGTCCATTGGCTGATGATGCCTGAGGTGGGATCGTCTATCCCATCCGGCGTGGAACCGATCATGTAGTCATAGGCGGCGTCCAGGTAGATGTTGGTGACGCCCTGATCCTGGAAGCCTTTGAAGGTGCCCATTTCATTGAGGGCGTAGCGCAACTCGCCCCTGGGGACGGGACGCGCCGTGGCTGTGGGGGCCACGGTGGCGGCGGGCACAGCGGTTGGCCGTGGGGCGACTATTGCCGTTGGCGCGGTGGCCGGCGCGCGCGTGGGGGTCGCGGTTGGCGCCGCCGGAGCAGCAGGCGCCGCTTCTTCCTCATCGCCTCCGCCTCCGCCGCCGCACGCGGCGACGATAAGGCTGGCGACGACACCGGAGAAGAGAAGGAGTCTGACCTTACCGAAACGCATGCGTTTTCCTCCTTGCTGCTGACGACTCAAGGCTACGGATACTGCGTACGAGACCGATCATGAAGGACGGAACAGGTGTCCGACGTTTGGCGCTAGTATAGCAATAGCCTACCGCTTGTCAACGACAAGGAATGCCACGTAGTGTGTCAACTTGCCGTTTGCCCCATTGTCCCGGGCCTAGGATGCTGCCGCGCAGCACTGGCTAACCTCGTTGCTCCCACCGACCCACCCCTGACGTTATAAGAGGGTACGGGGGCACATCCCCCGTACCCTCTGCCAGAGAGGGGCGTCGCCCCTCTCTGGACTCTCCCTGCTGCCGGGATTCTGCTAGCGAACTGATACACCACTGAATGCCAAGAGGTTGGAGAAGCAGCAGAACGGCCCGCCGCGTTATCGCGGCGGGCCGTTCGATGGGAACAAGAGGTGGGATTTAGGAGAGGGTGTTAGGCCAGGGCGCAAGGGTGATTTGCACCTGGAGCTGCTGGCTGCCGCGGCGAATGGTGAGCGTCACCTGCTCGCCGGGCTGCTTGGTGCTGAAGATGGCGAGGATATCGCCAATGGCGGCTACGGGCTTGCCTTCAACGGCGACGATGACATCGCCGCCAGGGGCGGGTGCGCCGGTGCTGCCGGCGGCGGCGCGGAGGCCGGACTTCTGCGCCGGGCTGCCGTCTACCACGCCGACGATGTACACGCCTTTGTTAACGCCCAGGTTGAGGGCCGCGGTCTCCTCGCCCACGGACACCAGGCTCACGCCCATCCACGGGCGCTGGATCACCGCGCCGGCGACGATGCGGTCGAAGACGCTTTTGAGGGTATTGCTGGTGACGGCGAAGCCGAGGTTCTCCGTGCCGCCGGTGAGGATGGCGGTATTGACGCCGATCACCTCGCCGCGGGAGTTCAGCAGCGGGCCGCCGGAGTTGCCGGGGAAGATGGCGGCATCCGTTTGCAGCAGGCCCACCATGGGACGCGAGGAGTCAGCGGTGAGGCTGCGGTTGGTGCCGCTGACGATGCCGACGGTTATGGAGCCCTGGAGGCCGTAGGGGCTGCCGAGGGCGATGGCAAGCTGGCCTGGGCGCACCTGGGAGGAGTCGGCCAGCGCCAGGGGGGTGATGCCCAGCACGCTTTGCGGATCAACGGTGACGACGGCGAGATCGTTGGTAGCGTCGGTGCCGGTGACGGCGCCGGAAAGGCGCTTGCCGCTCTCTAGCACTATGGTGACGCGCGTGGCGCCGTCCACGACGTGGTTGTTGGTGACGAACCGGCCTTTGGTGTCTACGAGGAACCCCGAGCCGACGCCGCGCTGCGTCCGGAAGGTGGGGGCGCCGGTGACGGGTGTGGTGCTGGTTTCGATCTTGGCGACGGCGCTGATGGAGACATCGTACAAGGTCTGAATGGCAGCTTCGTCGAATAGCTCAATCTTGGCGGATGCGGGGAGGGTGGAGAGACGGCGTACCGGGCCGTCTGTACGGGAGTCGCCGAGGAAGAGGCCGAGGAGCAGGGCGGTTGCGGCGACGACGGTGAGGAGGAGGAGCCACCCGCTGGGGGAATGGCGGCGTACGGCGGCTGCGGCGACGGGCGGTTCATGGTATTGCATATGTCCTCCAGTGCTTTTCCAGGGGGGTCCGATCCCTGGAGTATGGTGGATTGCTGCACAGACTATGACGTAGTACGCAGGCGAAGGTTAGGTGGTTCACGGGATCCCGGCAACGAGGCCCGAAGGGGCAACGAGGCCGGGACGCTCGGCTTCGATAGTTGTGTCGTCTCGGTTGCCCCATTCGTTCCAGGAGCCGTCATAGACCTGGACGCGATCGTAGGCGAGGAGGCGGAGGACGAATGCGCCGTGCGCCGCACGGACACCAGCCTGTCAGTAGGTGATGACGCGCTTGTTGGGCGTGACGCCGGCGGCTTGGAGGATACGCCGCAGTTCGGAGGCAGGGCGGAAGCGCTGGAGGGAGTCGTCCGTGACAAACTGCCTCCACTCGATGTGGACGGCGCTGGGGAGCCGGCCGGCCCTGCGGTTGTTGCGATGGTTGGTCCCGTCCCATTCTTCGTCGCTGCGCACGTCGAGGAACACCGTGCCGGGGTCGCCGGTGCCTTTCCGCACTTGCTCCAACGTGCAGAGCAGGCCCCGTGCCACGGTGGGTTTGAAGGGCGTGGCGGCGCCGTGGGGGATGTCCATCGCCACGGGTCGTTTCTCGGCGATCCACTGATTCCAGCCGCCGTTGAGCAGCTTGGCCTGGGTGTGGCCGTAGTGGGCCAGCGCCCACCACAGGCGAGCCGCGGTATGCCCGCCATCGGCATCGTAGGCAATGACGAGGGTGCGCGGGCCGATGCCCATGCGGGACATCATCGCGGCGAAGCGGTCAGGCGGGAGGACGGCGAGCAGCGCTTCGTCCTTGAGGTAATGCAGGCGGTCACCGGGGCCGGGGTGGACGGCGCCGGGAATGTGGGCGCGGGCGTAGGCGTCATAGGTGCCCATGTCCACCACGCGGATGTCGGGGCGGGTGAAACGATCGCCAAGCCAGCTAGGCTCGACGAGCAGATCGCTGTTGGGGTAACTGGGGGTATCGGTCATACGGCTTGCGGCCTTCCCATGGCGCGCACCACCTTCCATTGCGCCGTGGTCACCGGCTGAATGGAGAGGCGCATGCCGCGCCGCAGTACGAGCATATCAGATACGGCAGCGTTGGCGCGGAGCGTATCCATGGTCACGGGGTTGCGGAAGCGTTCGGCGGCGCGGAGGTCCACCATGTACCAGATGGGGTTGTCGGGGCTGCTCTTGGGGTCGGGGTGTTTGGAGCGGGGGTCCCAGGCGGTGTGATCGGGGTAGCCGCCGCGCATCACGGTGGCGGTGCCTACCACGGCGATGGGGTCAGTGCTGGAGTGGTAGAAGAGCACGCCATCGCCGGCCTTGACGTCGTCGCGCAGGGAGTTGCGGGCCTGGTAGTTGCGCACGCCGTCCCATTCGGCGACGCCGTCGCGGATGAGGTCGTCCAGGGAGTAGGAGGAGGGTTCGGACTTGAACAGCCAGTAGCGTGCGGGCATGGGAGGCCTTTCTTGGCGCTGCAGGACGGCCCTATACTACAGGCCGTATCACTGCGCTCCTCTATTGTACCCGCGTAGGCCAGGGAAGGGGCGAAGATGGCGAAGGAGTGTGCATGGCCGGTCCATTGAACGGGGTCACGGTGCTTGACCTCTCGCGGATCCTTTCGGGTCCTTACTGCACCATGCTGTTGCGTGACCTGGGCGCGGAGGTGGTGAAGCTGGAGCATCCCAACGGCGGGGATACGGCTCGGGGCAACGGGCCGTTTTTGGGAGAGATTAGCTCATATTTTCTCAGCATCAATCGCGGAAAAAAGAGCGTGACCCTGGACTTGAGCAAACCGGCGGGCGCGGAGTTGCTGCGCCGTCTGGCGCGCCACGCTGATGTGCTGGTGGAGAACTTTCGCCCAGGGACCATGGCGCGGTATGGGGTGGGATATGAGACGCTGGCGAAGGTCAACCCCAGATTGGTGTACTGCGCGGTCTCCGGCTTTGGGCAGACAGGGCCGTACGCCCAGCTGCCTGCGGTAGACGTGGTGGTGCAGGGGATGGGCGGCATCATGAGCATCACGGGGGAGCCGGGGGGTCCGCCGGTGCGTCCCGGCGCATCCATCGGCGATATCGGCGCGGGGCTGTTCAGCGCCGTGGGCGTGCTGGCAGCGCTGTGGGAGCGGGCAGCCAGCGGGAAGGGGCAGATGGTGGACATCGGCATGATGGACTGCCAGGTGGCGATCCTGGAAAACGCCTTCTCGCGGTTTTTCGCCAGCGGGGATGTCCCCAAGCCGCTGGGCACGCGGCACCCGGTGTCCACGCCGTTCCAGGCGTTCCATGCCAGCGACGGCTGGGTGACCGTGGCGATCATGGGCGGGCTTTCGGACATGTGGCCGCTTTTCTGCGCGGCGATCGAACGGCTGGACTTGATGGATAACCCCGGCTACGCCACGGGATGGTCGCGCACGCAGCATTATGCGGAGCTGGAACCGGTGTTTCGCGAGGCGTTCGCCAAGCGTACGGTGGCGGAATGGGTGCGCATATTCCAGCAGGCGGAGATTCCCTGCGGGCCGGTGCAGACGATTCCGCAGGCAGCAGCGGACCCGCAGATGGCGGCGCGGGAGATGTTTGTGCAGGCGCCGCGCCCCGATGGCGCGCCGGTGACGCTGGTGAACACGCCCGTAAAACTTTCGCGGACGCCAGGGGCGGTGGACGCGCTGGCGCCGGCGCTGGGGGAGCATACGGACGCGGTGCTGACGCAGTGGCTGGGCATGACGCCCGCTGAAATTACCGCGCTGCGCGCCGGAAGCGTGGTGTAAGCGCCATGGCTGCCGATTCGGATACCGCCACGCTGGATTTTACGCAGATCGTCGAGCGCTACACGGATTTCGTGTACAACACGGCGCTGCGCATGACGGGCGATCCACACCAGGCCGAGGACGCCGCGCAAGATGCGTTCATCGCGGCGTACAAAGCCTATCCGCGCTTCCGCGGCGAAAGCCAGGTCAGCACATGGTTGTACCGCATCACGGTGAACGCGGTGCTGATGCAGCGGCGCAAGGAACGCAAGAGCCGCGAGTTGGTGCAGGGTGGGGTGGAGGAGCGGGAGATCCCGGATTGGTCAGATAACCCGGAGCGCGCCACGCTGGATAAAGAGGTGCAGGACGCGGTGCAGGCTGGGCTGGCGACGCTGCCGGACGCTATGCGGATGGCGGTGGTGCTGCGCGACGTGCAGGGGCTGTCCGGGGAGGAGGCGGCGGAGGCGATGGGCATCCCCAGGTGGCGACGCTGAAGATGCGGCTGCATCGCGGGCGGTTGCAGTTGCGGACGTATCTTGCGGAGCGCCTGCGCTCCGATTAGCGAGGCATAGGGCCAAAAGCATAACGGGCGCCCTGCCGTCAGGATGCCCGTTGCTTTTTCGTGACGAGGCCGGCGCTAGATGTTGAACGTCTCGATCAAGTCTTTGATGCTGCGCACTTGGGCCTTGGCGGTGGCCTGGGCCAGGCGCTTCTCAAAGGGAACGGACTTGGGATCGCGGTACATCACGCCGATGGGCGTGCCTGGGGCGCGGGCCAGCGCCAAGGCGGCGTCCTTGTTCGTCGGATCGTGGCTCTTGGGAATGTCGTACGCCGCGGGGGCGATGCCCTTCTTGGGGTCTCCCTTGAGCGCGTCGTGCGTATCGTTGTAGGTGGTGCACGGCGACTGCACATGGACGATGGAGAAGCCAGGGTGGTCCATGGCTTCCACGATGAGTCCCGTGAGGTCCTTGACCCGGCTGGAGTACCCGCTGCCGATGAAGCTCACGCCATAGGTGAGGAAAAGCTCCACCGGGTTGACTGGCTGCTCGATCTTGCCCCAGGGAGTCGTAGGAGTGACCGTGCCCAGCTTGGTGGTGGGGGAGGCTTGGCCCTTGGTAAGGCCGTAGACGCCGTTGTCCATGATGACGCAGGTGACGTTGAGGTTGCGCGACGCGGCGGGGCCGATGTGCTCGGCGCCGATGCTGAGGAAATCGCCATCGCCGGCGACCACGACGACGTTGAGCGACGGATTTGCCATCTTCACGCCAAGGGCGATGGGCAGCGTGCGGCCGTGGACGCCGTGGAAGCCGAAGGGCTGGGGGCCTTCCAGGAGATGCACCATGTTGCCGGAGCAGCCGATGCCCGCCACGATGACGTTGTTCTCCATGGGGAGCTCGAGCTCGGTCATGCGTCGCTGCACCGCCATTTCAATGGAGCGGCGGACGCCGAAGTCGCCGCAACCGGGGCACCAGGAAAAATCGTACTCGGGATTCCGCTTGCTCATGCGGTGACTCCTTGCTTTGCTGCCGCACCGATACGGTGCGAGATGCGTTTCACCAGGTCAGAGACCTTGAAGGGCTGGCCGGTGTATTGGGTGATGGACTCCGCCTTGATGCCCAGGCCGCGAAGGTAGTTGGAGAACTGGCCTTGATAGTTGAGTTCCGGCACGAGGACAAGCTTCTTCTTCTTCAACTCTTCCAGGAGTCCTGTGGGCAGGGGGTGGAGGAACATGGTGTAGCACCACCCGAGCCGGGCGCCGGATTCCGTCAATTGGTGGAAGGCCTCCAGCGCGGGGCCTTTTGATCCGCCCCAGGGCATGATGGCGATGGGCTCTTTGGGGAACTGCGATTCATAGGCGCCGTCCGCGAGCACCTTCAGCTTGCCGAAGCGCCGTTCCGTCATCTGGATGTGGCGAATCGGCAGGTGGGTGGTATCGCCGATGGAGTCGTGCTCGCTGGCGTTGGCGACGTAGGCGCCGGGGCCGCCGGGGATGGGCATGGGGGAGACCTCGGAGGCCTCATAGCGGCGATAGCCGTTATCGCCCTTGTACACCATGCGCCGCTCCACTTTGAGCTTGGCGAGATCGGGCTTGGGTATATTCTGCGCCCGCTCCGCCAGCATCATCTCCGTGACGAGCATCACCGGGCCCTGATAGCGTTCCGCCCAGTTGAACGCATGCACCGCTGCATAGAAACACTCCTCCACGGTGCCGGGGGCGATGATCGGCAGGCTGGAATCGCCGTGCGCGGGATTGAGGCACTGGTTGAAGTCGGACTGCTCCGTCTTGGTGGGCAGGCCGGTAGCGGGCCCGCCGCGCTGCACATTCACAATCACGGTGGGGATCTCCGTCATCCATCCCATGCCGATCGCCTCGCTCATAAGAGAAAGGCCCGGGCCGGCGGTGGCGGTCATGGACTTCTTTCCTGCGTAGCCCGCCCCGAAGATTGCGTTGATCGCTTCTATCTCGGAGCTGCACTGGTACACAAACGTGCCTGGCCCGTTGAGGTTGCGCTCCATGAACACCAGGATGGTGGTGGCGGGCGAGATGGGGTAGCCGGCGTAGTACTCCACGCCCGCAGCAATAGACCCCAGGGAAATAGCCTCGTTGCCCTTCACAAGGATTTGCTGGCCGCCGGGTGGGGTGGGGGGAGAAAGCTCGCCCAGGCTGAACTTGCGCTTCCGCACTTCCTCGCGACCCAGGGACAGGCCCTGGATGTTGCTGCGGATGATCTCGGCGTCATTGGCGCGGCCGCGGGCGAAGCGCTGCTTGACGAACTCATCCAGGTAGGCGTCCGGCCAGTAGACGAGGTTGGCGAGGGCGCCAAGGACGACCATGTTGCCGGCGCGGAGGTTGCCCGTGGACCGACCCAGGTCGTCAAAGGCGATGCCCAGGGTGCGGGCATCGTCGGGGAGTTGGAACTGCGCAGAGTCGTACAGGATGATGCCGCCGTCAGGCACTTCTGGGGAGTGGGTGTCATAGGCCTCCTTGTTGAAGGCTACGAGCACGTCCACATTATCGCCGTTGCTCAGCACCGGGGTGGTGGATATGCGCGTCTGGGTCCAGGTGGGACCACCCATGATCTGAGAAGGGAAGGTGGAGTAGGTCATGACGTGGTAGCCCACCTGGGAGGCGGCTTGTGCCAGGGCCTCGGCGGCAGTGACCACTCCCTGGCCGCCTTCGCCGGCGAACCGGACAACGAAATCGCGTTTCTTTTGCATGTGGGCCCTCATGTACCTGGGTCTGCGGTATTGCGCCGGACCGGGCATGGCGCACCAGAGCCTTCGTGGGCGGGGACAGGCATGGCGGCAGGCGAAAAAAAAGGCCCTACGGCCTAGTTGCCGGCGGGGCCTTGTCCACGAGCGACGGATACTTCCGGAACGGGCATGTCGGTCTTCTTGCTATTCCCTTACTTCAGTAAGTCTCGATTTACTACTATAGCAATGGCCTTTGCGCATTGTCAACGATGCGATGCATTGTTGCGCGAAAGTAAACAAATGGCAACGGGGCGCGCCCCCATCGACTTGTGCGCTTGGGGGAGTACTTCAAGCAACTTGTTCAAATGAGGGAATACCCCCTAGCGGCATGCGGCGGGTCTTCATCCGAGGAGATCTCCAGCGCGCCGCCGGGTAATCGCGCGGTGTCAGAGGAGCTGCTGGGGACGGTGGACACGGAGCATTGGATTCCGGGGACGTTCTATACCAAACCAACAGAACCCGCTCACATTTTGCGTATGTGGGGTTGCAGGGAGAGCAGCGCGTGGCGGTGGTGGATGGGGTCGCCGGCGCGCCGTACTCCCGCCTGGGGATACCCCACTTCAGCCCGGACGGCAAGCGGGTGGCATATGTGGCGGAGCTGCCGGACAGATCGGTGACGATCGTAACGGACGGCGTGCAGGGCAAGCCATACACAGCGATTCTCCCCACGGATTCGGTGTTTAGCCCGGACGGCAGCCATATCGCGTATGGGGCGAAGCGCGACTCCAAGACCTATGTGGTGATGGATGGGGTGGAGAGCAAGGCGTACGAGGATGCAGGCTTTGTGGTGTGGGGTAAGAACGGCGCCCGCTGGGCGTATGTCACTGCGCTGAACGGCTTGCGGCAGGTGTGTTGGACGGCGTGGAGCAGAAGGTGTATCAGCGCGTGCCGGACGATTCGCTGCGGTTCAGCGATGACGGCCGGCACTTCAGGTATGCGGCGCAACGCGGCGATGCGCGGTGGATGATTGTTGTGGATGGAGCGGAGGCCGGTGATTACGAATCCGTGGGGCGCGGCTCTTCCGTCTTTGACGCCACCGGGCGCATGACGCATTGGTATATGCAGGGGAAGGATGCTTGGTTTGTGGCTATAGGCGATCAGCGCCTGGGGCCGTACTCCCGCGTGGGGCCGGTGGTGTTCACCGGCGATGGCCGCCATTTTGCTTTCCCCGCTCTGGTGGATGACGCGTGGCGGGTTATCCGGGACGGCGTGCCGGGTGCGGTGCATGCCTTTGTGGAAGACGGCTCTCTAGCCGCCAGCCCCGCGGGCGATCATATTGCCTATGTTGTGCGGGAGGGAAAGCAGTCGTTCGTGGTGCTGGATGGGAAGGAGCAACGGCGATTCGATGCCATCGGAGCAAAGACGTTGCAGTTCAGCCCCGATGGGACGAGGCTGGCCTATGTGGGCCTGGACGGCGGCAAGTGGCACTTGGTGGTGGACGGCGTGATGGGCGAAGCGTTCACCGATCTGGCGGAGGCGGGGATCGTGTTCAGCCCGGACAGCAAGCACGTGGTGTTTGTGGTGGGCATACTGACGCCTGCGGGAGCCAAGCGGTACGCTCAGACCCCAACCCCGGCCCCGCCCGCGGAACCTGTTCCCGTGCGAAGCGATATTTGGTATGCCGTGGCTGATGGGCAGCGCGGCAAGCCGTATGGGGATATCATCGCGTCTGCCGGGTCCCCCCGGTGGTGTTCGACTCGAACGGCAGCCTGCACTACATCGCCATACGGGGCACAAACGTGTACCGCGTGGACGAAACGTTCAAGGACGGGTAGCGCGGCGGCGAGGTTTTCCGCCTTGGGGCTTCGTTGGCCCGGGCTTCGATGCTCGCGCCGGTTTCTCCGCCCAAACTTCGCTTGCCACGGCGGCGGCGCGGGCGGCCATGGGCGCCCCAATGTAGGCGCCCAGGTGGATAAGCACCGCCATGACCTCGTCCTTGGTCACACCGGCATGATGGGCGCGGCGTATGTGGTTCTTGATCTCCGCCTCCACGCCCAGTGTGCCCATAATGGCGATGCTCACCAGGCTCCTGGTTTTCATGTCCAGGCCGGGGTGCGCCCAGGAGTCGGCGTAGGCCTGCTGGAAGATGTTTTCCATGAAGGCGCGCTTGGAGGGCGGGTCGGTGGCGGCAATGGGGGGCTGGAAAGCGCCGCCACTATGGCGGAGGTAGGTTTCCTGGGCGCGTCGCATGCGAGCGTCATGTTGTTGGGGCATGTGGGACACCTCGATTTCTAGTAAGCGCGGTTAGGCTCACGGAGTATAGCGCGGTGAGTATAGCGCAGGCCCTCGCCTGCCTTGACAGCGCTCCCGTGAGGGTACTAACGTGTCCGAGCTATGCCGCTATGACGGGTGTGCCCTTCACCGGCGCGCCCGAAACCGTGACGCCCCCAGGAGCCGAGCATATGGACCATCCCACGATAGAGAAGCGCGCCCGAGACAAGCGACAGCCGCCGCAGTTGCAGAAATATGAAGCGTTGCGCAAGAGTTTCTCCTGGGCACAGGTGGAAAAGGAGCTTGATTGGGTGCCCGGAGGCGGCCTCAACATTGCGCATGAATGCATCGACCGGCATTGCGAGGGCAAGCGAGGCGACGTGACGGCGATGGTGTGGGTGGGGAAGAACGGGGAAGAGGAACGGTACACCTACGAGCAGATGCGTGTGGAGATCAACAAGTGCGCCAACGCGCTGACAAGCCTGGGCATGCGCAAGGGAGACCGCGTCTTCGTCTTCCTCGACCGCCTGCCGGAGACGTACTTCACGATACTCGGCACGCTCAAGGCGGGAGGGGTGGTGGGGCCGCTCTTTTCCGCCTTCGGCCCCGACCCGGTGCGCGATCGCCTGCAGGACAGCGGGGCCACGATCCTGGTGACCACGCCGGAGCTACGCAAACGCATCGCGGCGATCCTGCCGCAGTGCGCCGAGCTGCAGCATATCGTGATCGTGAACAAGCTGGGGCGCAGCAAGGAACCATTGGTACAGGGCGACGTGCCCTACGATGCGCTGGTGGCGAAGGCCTCCGCGGAGTTCACCGCGACGACCACGCGCGACGACTATTCCATCATGCACTATACCTCCGGCACCACGGGCAAGCCCAAGGGCGCGGTGCACCGGCACAACTCCGTGCTGCAGCAATATGTCACCGGCAAGTGGTGCCTGGACCTGCGCCCTGACGACATCTACTGGTGCACCGCCGACCCAGGCTGGGTGACGGGGACCTCCTACGGCATGATCGCGCCGTGGAGCAACGGCGTGACGCAACTGGTCTACGAAGGCGGGTTCAAGGCGACGGTGTGGTACGAGCTCATCGCCAAGTACAAGGTGACGGTGTGGTACACCGCGCCCACCGCCATACGCATGATGATGAAGATTGGCGTGGAAGCGGCAAAGCGGCGGGACACGAAGTCACTGCGATTCATCGCCAGCGTGGGGGAGCCGCTGAACCCCGAGGGCATCTTCTTTGGGCAAGAGGCCTTCGATCTGCCGTTCCATGACAATTGGTGGCAGACGGAGACGGGGGGGATCATGGTGGCGAACTACGCCGAGGCGCCGATCAAGCCCGGCTCCATGGGCCGCCCCATCCCCGGCGTGGAGGTGGCGATTGTTGACGACAAGGGGAAAACGGTGTCTCCCGGCACGGTGGGCAACCTGGCGGTGAAGCCGGGCTGGCCCTCCATGTTCCAGACCTACTGGCGCAATGAGGCCATGTACAA
Source organism: Dehalococcoidia bacterium (assembly GCA_009693015.1). Lineage (GTDB taxonomy): Bacteria > Chloroflexota > Dehalococcoidia > SHYB01 > SHYB01 > SHYB01. Next base: position 2,665 of record SHYB01000031.1, on the reverse strand, counting down.
GTCCAAGTTCAAGGACGGCTGGTACATCACCGGCGATAGAGCGCACATGGACGCCGACGGGTATTTTTGGTTCGTGGGGCGGGCGGACGATGTAATCAATACGGCAGGCCATCTGGTGGGGCCGTTTGAGGTGGAGAGCGCGCTGGTGGAGCATCCCGCCGTGGCGGAGGCGGGGGTCATCGGCAAGCCTGACCCCATTGCCATGGAGGTGGTCAAGGCGTTTGTGTCGCTGCGGGAAGGGTATGAGCCCACCGAGGAGTTGCGGCGAGAGCTGCTGCGCTTTGCGCGGGGGAAGCTTTCCGCGGGCGTGGCGCCGCGTGAGATTGATTTTCTCCCCAGCCTGCCTAAAACTAGGAGCGGGAAGATCATGCGCCGCCTTCTGAAAGCTCGCGAGCTGGGCTTGCCTGAAGGTGACACCAGCACGCTGGAAGAGGATTAGCAGCGGCGACGCAGGCTCCACGGTATAATAAGCAGTCAGGGTTGGCGCAGCACTGGCTACAAGCAGGTTTATAGAGAAGAGGAACGGCATGCAGCGTCGTGACATCAGCGCACAGAAGCGCTTCTTTAACTTTAAGGGCAAGATGCCGCCGGTGACGTTTGAAGCGGAGCCGGCGCCCCTGCCTGCGGCGCACGCGGCGGACGAGCCCAAGCTGATCACCGACACCACGCTGCGTGACGGGGCGCAGGACCCCCGCTTCGCGCTGTTCCCTGCGGAAACGCGGGTGCGGTATTACGACCTGTTGCACAAGCTGGACAACGGCACGGGTCGCATCGAGCAGGTGGAGGTGTTCATCTACCAGAAGCGGGATCAGTGGTGCCTGGAAAAGCTGCTGGACCGCGGCTATACGTTCCCCCAAGTGACCACGTGGACGCGGGCCACGCCCAAGGATATCAAGCTGATGGTGGAGGTCACCCAGGGGCGCGTGAAGGAGACGGGCATGTTGGCCTCCTGCTCCGACCACCATATCTTCGATAAGCTGGGCTATCGCAGTAAGGAGGAGGCGGCGGAGAAATATCTTCAGCCGATCCTCACCGCGATGGAGCACGGGGTGACGCCCCGCGTGCACCTAGAAGACGCCACCAAGTCGGATATCTACGGGTTTGTGATCCCGTTCATCCAGAAGGCGCTGGCGGAGACGAACGGCAAGGCCAAGTTCCGCATCTGCGATACGCTGGGCGTGGGCTTTCCCGACGCGTACGCTGCGCTGCCGTTCGGCGTGCCGCGCCTCATCTCCACCATTGTGAAGGAGACCGGCGCGGAGCTGGAGTGGCACGGGCACAACGATTTTGGATTCGCCACGGCCAATAGCGTGATCGCATGGCGCTACGGGGCGCGGCGAGTCAACGTGGCGTTCGGTGGCCTGGGGGAGCGCACGGGGAACACCACGCTGGAGCAGGTGGTGGCCGATTACATCCGCATCTACGGCGACCCCGGCTTTGATCTCACCGCGCTTTTGGAGATGGCCGATCTCATTCGCAACGAGGTGGGGGAAGTGAACGTGAAGGCGCCGATTGTGGGCGATGCGATCTTCACCACCGCTGCGGGCATTCACCAGGCGGGCGTGGAGCGCCAGAAGCAGGCGGAAGGCGGCGATATTTACCTGCCGTTCGCGCCGGACATTCTGGGCAAAGAACAGGTGGAGCTTTCGCGCGTGGGGTCGCTCTCCGGCGCGGAGGGCATGCTGGCGGCGCTCAACCGGCGGCACCAGGAACTCACCGGCGAGCCGGGGCCGTTCACGGCCACGTCCCGCGTGATGAAGTATATCTACGATAAGGTGCAGGACGCCTACGACGGCCGCTGGGACGACCAGAAGCGGGCGTACGTGGGTGAGCGCCGTGAGTTTTTCACCGCCGACGACCTGTACCGGCTGGCGAAGGAGTTCGAAGCGCTGCATCCGGAGCGCGCGGCGGCCGCTGCCTCGCGCGGCGCCCCCGTCCCTGACCCCTCCCGCCTCCGCGCGTGATTTGTGGGCCTGCCGGTTATTCGCGCAGGCGTAACGCGGCCTGCGCGCCCATCGCCTGCTATACTCCCGCCTATGCGCGGGGAACAGCGGCATCCAGCGTCGGCGGGCGTACGTCCACTCACCGGGGTGCGCGTGCTGGAGGCCGGCCCCTGGATCAGCGCTTGCTATGCGGGGAAGCTGCTGGCCGATCTTGGCGCGGATGTGGTGCGGGTGGAATCGCCCGATGGCGATGACCTGGCGCGGCGCTTCGGCCCCTTCCCCGGTGATACGCCCGACCGTGAGACAGGCGCCGTCCATCTGTACTACAACGCCAACAAGCGCAGCGTCACCCTGCGCTGGGAGTCGGGGACGGGCAAACGCCTCTTCCGCGCCCTGGCCTCCTGGGTCGACGTGCTGCTGGATGGCTGCGACCCGGGTTACTTCGACGGCCAGGGCCTGGGCCACGCCGCGCTGGGGCAGGAACCCCCCCGCCTGGTGACGGTGTCTGTCACCAGCCTGGGGTCGTCCGAGCCGTACGGCGCGTACAAGGGGAGCGACCTCATCAGCTGGCACGGCAGCGGCGAGGATTATCGCAGAGACGAGTGCCCTGGTATACTACACGTTCGGAGACTGCCAAAGGAGCTAAACGAAACAAGCAATGACCACCGCCGCCACTGCAACGCACGCCATTCCGCCGCACGGCGGCACGCTGATCAACCGGG
>SHYB01000030.1 GCA_009693015.1 Dehalococcoidia bacterium | reverse complement strand
ACGAGCGTCTTGAGCACGTCTTTGATGACGGCGAAACCGCCGGCCATATCGCCGTAGAGGGTGGCGTAGCCCATGGCCATCTCGCTCTTGTTGCCGGTGGTGAGCACCATCCAGCCGAACTTGTTGGACATGGCCATGAGGATCATGCCTCGGATGCGGGCCTGGATGTTCTCTTCGGCGGTGTTGGGCTTGACGCCTTCAAACATGCCTGCCATGGTGTCCAGCATGGCTTGGAACGGCGGCTCGATGGGGATGACGTGGAACTCTATACCGAGGTTGTGCGCCTGGATGCGGGCGTCTTCCAAGCTTTCCGGCGCGTTGAATCGAGAAGGCATGGCGACGCCGACGACGGCCTCTTTGCCGAGAGCGTCAGCGGCGATGGTGGCGACGAGCGATGAGTCTATGCCGCCGGAGAGGCCGATGAGGACACGCTGGAAGCCGCTCTTCTGCACATAGTCGCGGGTGCCGGTGACGAGCGCCTGGTAGACCTCGGCAGCGGGCGAGAGGAAGCCGGCGACGCGGGGCGCGATCTTGGGGCGATGGCCCGGGGGCTTGCGGTCGGAGACGTGGACACGCGGCGCGGTGATATCAGGAGTCATGGAGGCGAGGCGCTGCTTGCGCAGGCGCGGCTCGCGGAGGTGCTGGCGGAGGATCGAGGAGATGTCGAGGTCGGCCACGAGCATCTCTTCCTCGAACTGCGCGGCGCGGGCGATGACCTTGCCGGAGGGGTCGACGATCATGCTGCCGCCGTCGAACACCAGCTCGTCCTGGCCGCCGACAAGGTTGACATAGCAGATGTATACGCCGTTGTCCCAGGCACGGGTGGCCGTGAACTTGTCGCGCACGTGGATCTTGCCGGCGTTGTAGGGGGAGGCGTTGATGGAGACGATGACTTGCGCGCCGGCGCCGGCCTGCACGGGCGTGGGGCCGAGGGCGTACCAGATGTCTTCACAGACGTTGACGCCGACGCCGACGCCCTGGACGGTGAAGACGGGGCAGGAGCGCCCGGCCTTGAAGTAGCGGTCTTCATCGAAGACGCCGTAGTTGGGGAGGAACATCTTGTGGTACATGCCGACGAGCTTGCCATCGGCGAGGACGGCGGCGGCGTTGTAGAGGTCGGAGTTGATGTCTAGGCAGCCGACGATGGCGGTGATGCCGGCGCTGAAAGGAATAAGCTCCTGGAGAGCGAGGCGATGGTCGTCGAGGAATTGGGGTTTGAGGAGGAGGTCTTCGGGCGGGTAGCCGGTGAGGGCCAGCTCGGGGAAGGCGACGATATCGGCATCGGCGGCCTTGGCCTGGTCGATGGAGCGGCGGATTTTATCGGCGTTGCCGCGCAGGTCGCCGACGGTGCTGTTGATCTGGGCTAAGGCGACGCGAATGGTGCTCAGCGCGTGCCGCCTTTCTGCGGTGGACGATAGGCAGGGCTCTTGGGGAAAGTATAGCACGGCAACAGAGTGGGAGGCGGGGAGGGGAGGCGCAGCACGGCGTGTCTCGTTGGTTCCGCCGCCCAGGTCTGTCATGGTCAAACGAGCCCGCCCCCTAACCCCCTTCCTTTCCGGGATCGGGGTTAGGGGGCAGGAGGGCAGAGGCCAGAGGGCGCACGGCCGTGGGCCCCTACTCACCCGCATGGTTCGAGCGCCTTACCACGAGCGGATGAGCGGGGAGGGAGCAGATCCGCAGCGCGGTCTTACCACTCCTTGAACTTTCAGGGATAGTGCTGTCGGGGAAGCGTCGCATGCGGAAAGTTTTCGATTTGTACGTAAGTCTTCATATTCCTTTTGCCGATGCGCATCATGCGGTATTGATGGGCCGACTGGGACTCAAACAGATAGTTACTTTCGATGAAGACTTTGACCGTATTCCTGGGATCGCTAGAGTGCGCCTTTAGGTTTTCCAGAAGCATCCCAACGGAACTTTACAGACTCTGTGCGGTAACCACTTCGCAGCGATTTGCATCGTTTGAGAGAAGGGTTCGTTCCGGCGAGGCGCTGCAAACAGAACATTCCCCTGGTTGTGCATCACTGTTCGAGAACGATAGTTATGGTGCCCCTGGCGTGACTTGAACACGCGGCCAACGGTTTAGGAAACCGCTGCTCTGTCCACCTGAGCTACAGGGGCGCGAAGCTGAACGGTTCTTATGGTACCGCAGGCAGCCCCGCCCCAGCCACCCCCCGCTCTGCCTGTGATATGCGCCGCCACGCTCGCATGACTGCCTGCACGCCCACCCCTGCCAGCGATACTTGCAGGGGTGGGCGTGCCAGGGATTGACGCCGCCACGCTCGCACGTCCCTCTTTGGCGCCTCCCCAAGAGGGGTTGCTGCATGTGAGGACAACGGTGTGTGCTGGTCGTTGCGCAGGGGAGGGGGATCACCCCCACCCCAACCCTCCCTCCCCCATCAAGGGGGAGGGGGTGGGAGCAGGAGATTCTTCGCCGCTGGGCATCTCAAAATGACAGGGCAAGGCAGCGTTGGCTCGCCCTTCGACAGCTCCGATGTGATCACGAGTCTCGCGGACTTGAGCTCAGGGCGTACATCAAACCTGTAGCTACAGTGGCCTGTTGCTATAATGGGGGCACGGTCGCCGCCTTCTATGCATATCCTCATTCGCCTTCTGGGATTCGTCAAGCCGCATAGGAAGCTGCTCTTTGCGGCCTACGCGGCGACGCTGATCTCCACGGCGCTGTCGCTGGCGGTGCCGCGCTTGCTAGGGACGTCCGTTGACCGCGTGATCGAGCGGGGGGAGCTGCGCTTCCTGCTGTACACCGGCCTGGCGATTATCGGCGTGACGCTGGTGCGCGCGGTATTCTCGTACCTGGAGCAGTACCTGCGCGAGTCGCTGTCGCAGCGGGTGACGTTCGATCTGCGGAACTTGCTGTATAACCACCTGCAACGGTTGTCGTTCGCCTACCACGACAGCCAGCAGACGGGGAACCTAATGGCGCGGGCGACGGCGGACGTGGAGAACGTGCGGTGGTTCGTAAACATGGGGCTGCTGCGGACGTTCAACATGCTGGTGCTGGTGGCAGGGGTGGCGGCGCTGCTCATCGGCATCGACTGGCGGCTGGCGCTGATGTGCCTGGGGTTCATCCCTTTTGTGCTGGTGCGCGGGGGGTTCATCGCCAGGAAGCTGCGGAAGATATGGTCGCGGGCGCAGGACATCAACGGCGAGCTGGAGAGCATCGTGCAGGAGAACCTTACGGGGATGAAGGTGGTGAAGGCCTTTGCGCGCCGCGATCATGAGATCGCCAAGTTCTCCAGCAAGGCGCTGGATCTGATGCAGGCGAACATCGCGGCGATACGGGTGCAGGCGACGAACACGCCGCTGATGAACTTCCTGTTCACGGGACTCATCGCGCTGATGCTGTGGTACGGGGGGCAGGAGATCGTGAAGGGCACGCTGACGGCGGGGGAGCTGACGCAGTTCATTCTGTACCTGGCGATGCTGCAGATGCCGGTGCGCATGACGGGCTTTCTTATTAATCTGCTGTCGCGGGCGGGGTCGTCGGGCAAGCGCATCTTCGACGTGCTGGACGCGGAATCGCCGGTGCAGGAGAAGGCGGGGGCGACGCCGCTGGAACGGGTGCAGGGGCGGGTGACGTTCGATCATGTGTCGTTCACCTACACGGGAGCGAGCCCGGTGCTGCACGAGGTGACGTTCGAGGCGCAGCCGGGGCAGGTGATCGCGCTGGTGGGGACGACGGGGAGCGGCAAGACGACGATTGTGCACCTGCTGCCGCGCTTTTACGACGTGTCCGGGGGCGCGGTGCGGGTGGACGGGAAGGACGTGCGCGATGTGACGCTGGCGTCGCTGCGGCGGAGCGTGGGGATCGTGCAGCAGGACGTATTTTTATTTTCAGCGACGATCCGCGATAACATCGCGTACGGGAAGGTGAGCGCCACGGACGAGGAGGTGCGCCGGGCGGCGCAGGCGGCACGGCTGGACGAGTTCATCAAAGGCCTGCCGGACGGGTACGCGACGTGGGTGGGGGAGCGCGGCATCACGCTGTCTGGGGGGCAGAAGCAGCGGGTGGCGATCGCGCGGACGCTGTTGCTGGACCCGCCGGTCCTGGTGCTGGACGATTCGACATCGAGCGTGGACACGCGGACGGAGCATCAGATACGGCAGGCCCTGGAGGCGCTGATGCGGGGACGGACGACGTTCGTGATTGCGCAGCGGCTTTCCAGCGTGAAGCGGGCCGATCTGATCCTGGTGTTGGAGGAGGGGCGGGTGGTGCAGCGAGGGACGCACGCCGCGCTCGTGGCTATGCCAGGGCCGTACCAGGAGATCTACGAATTGCAGTTGCGTCCGCAAGAAGAGGCGGGGCTGGCGGCGGAGCAGGGGGCACGCCTGTGACGCACGGCTGGGGACACCACTTCGGGGATGGGGACACGGATAGCCGGGGCGCGCTGTACGACCATCGCGTGGCGACGAGGCTGCTGGGCTATGCGCGGGGCTACCGTGCGCTGGCGGCGATCGCGGGCGTGGCGCTGCTGGTGTACACGGGGTCGAGCGTGGCGATACCGTGGCTGGTGCGATCGGGAATTGACCGCATCACGACGCACGCCGGCGCGGGGCTCTCTACCATGGCCGGGGTGTTCGTCGCAGTGGCGTTCATTGGGTGGGTGGCGCAGTATATCGAGCTGGTGGTGATGGCGCGGGTGAGCGAAGGCATCATCTACGACCTGCGCCGCCAGTTGTTCAGCCATCTGCAACGCCTCTCGCTCGGCTTCTACGACCGCAACCAGGTGGGACGGGTGATGTCGCGCGTGAACAACGACGTGGACACGCTGGACGATTTTCTATCGAGCTCGATACAGTCGCTGGCCGATCTGCTGACGCTGGCAGGGATTGCCGTGGCGCTGTTCTTGATGGACGTGCGGCTGGCGCCGGTGGCGCTGGCGGTGACGCCGTTGATGGTGTGGGCGCTGGTGCGGTGGCAGCGGCATGCGCGGAAGGCGTTCATCCGGGTGCGGCAGGCGATCTCCGCGGTGAACGGAGGTCTGCAGGAGAATATCTCGGGCGTGCGGGTGGTGCAGAGCCTGAACCGCGAGGGGGAGAATACGCGGCGCTTTGAGGCGCTGAACCGGGCGCATCTGGAAGCCAATTTGAGCGCCAGCCGCCTCTCCGGCCTGATTATGCCCATGGTGGACCTGGTGATGGCGGTGGCGGTGGCGCTGGTGGTGATGTACGGCGGCTATCTGGTGCTGGGCGGGGCGTTCCAGGTGAGCGTGCTGGTGGCGTATGCGCTGTACATCCAACGCTTCTTCGACCCGATACGGAACCTGACGATGCAGTACACGGAATTGCAGAAGGCGATGGCTTCCGGGCAGCGCATCTTCGAGGTGCTGGATACACCGTCGGAGGTGACGGATCTGCCGGGGGCGACGGCGCTTCCCGCGGTGCGCGGCGAGGTGCGCTTGGAGCATGTGAGCCATAGCTACAAGCAGGGAATCGAGGTGTTGCACGACGTGAGCCTGCACATAGGCGCGGGGGAGACGGTGGCGCTGGTGGGACAGACGGGGGCGGGGAAGACGACGGTCACGTCACTGCTGGCGCGATTTTACGATCCGACGGCGGGACGCATCACGGTGGACGGGCACGATATCCGCCATGTGACGCAGGAATCGCTGGCGCGGCAGATCAGCATGGTGCTGCAGGACCCGTTCCTGTTTTCCGATACGGTGCGGGAGAATATCCGCTACGGACGCCTGGAGGCGACGGACGCGGAGGTGGAGGAGGCGGCGCGCACGGTGGGGGCGCATGAGTTCATCATGCGGCTGCCGCAGGGCTACGGCGCGGTGCTGGCGGAACGGGGCGGCAACCTGAGCCTGGGACAGCGGCAGCTGGTGAGTTTCGCGCGGGCGATTCTGGCGCGACCCGCGATCCTTATCCTGGATGAGGCGACGGCGAGCATAGATACGCGCACGGAGGCGGTGATCCAGCGGGCGCTGCATGAGCTGCTGCGGGGGCGCACGTCGGTGATTATCGCGCACCGGCTGTCCACGGTGCGGAACGCGGACCGCATCGTGGTGCTGGAGCAGGGGCGGATCGCGGAGGAGGGGACGCACGCGGAGCTGATGGCGCGCGGGGGCATGTATCACCGGCTGTACACGATGAACTACCTGGCGGAGGAGCAGCACAGCGCGTAGCGGCGCGGCTGGGTGAGCGACGGCATGCCTCGTTGATGCTCGCCAACAGGTATGGCGGGGAGGGATCATCCCCACTCCAACTCTCCCCCATCGAGGGGGAGAGGGTTAGAAGGCGGCCGGGCGAGTTACGCCACGGGTCTAGGTTGCCACGGGCGAGGACGCGGGAGCGAAGGACCGGCAGGGCCACAAATCAGCGCCGGGCGGGGGGTGCCAGGGCGGGGTGCGGCAGCGGCGCGGGGCGGGCTAGCCGTTGCGCAGATCGGGCGGCAGGAGGTTGGGAATGCCGTCCTTGATGGGGTAGGTCTCCTTGCACGCGGCGCAGTGGAGGGCGCCCTCCATGATGTCGTTGTCTTTTTCGCGCTGCACGGTGAGGGTGAGCGGCCCCTTGCACATGGGACAGGCGAGGATGTCCATCAAATCGCGTCGCATCGGCCCTCCTATTCGATCCCGGCCATTTCTTTTGCGTACGCAACGGCCGCTTTCATGTTGTACTCGCGCGCGATGGCAAGCTTCTCCGCCTCGATGGAGCCTTCGGCGTGCATGGCGAGGACGGCGTGGTAGCCGCCGAACTCGGACGCGGTGAGATCGGAGATCATGCGGATGGCGCGCAAGCGGTCGCGAGCGGAGACGCCCTTGCGGCCGCCGAGGTAATGCTGGATATCGGCAGCGGTGTCAGGATTGGCGAGGTCTTCGTCACCCGGCGCGGTGACGAGGAGGCCGCCGGCGATGTCCTGCACATAGGCCAGGGCCTGGTGGTAGTGCTCGGCGAAGCGCAGCTTGGCGAGGTTGGTGTAGAGGCGGCTGGGAGCGACGACGCCCGGCACGACGGGGCTGCACTGCTGGGCGGCGGTGGCGAGAAGGCCGCGCACGGTTTCCTCATAGCTGACGAGCCAGGCGATCTTTTCGCGGACGTGGCCGGCGCGGGAGACGCCGTTGTAATCGGCCATGAGGAGGGCCGAGCCGGTGAGGAGGGCGAGCAGCGGCAGCTTGTAGGAGACGGCGGTGAAGCGGTGGAAGTCCACAAAGCCCAGGGCCAGCGGCCCGGCGAACTGCCACTGACCATCGAGGAAGACGCGCTCCCAGGGGACGAAGACGTCGTCGAAGATGGTGAGGGTTTCCAGCATGCGGTGCTTGGAGGAGAGGGGATAGTCAGCCTCTTCCCTGGCTTCGCGGTGCTGGGAGTAGACGCTGGTGATCATGCGCAGGCCGGGGCTGTTCAGGGGGACGGCGAAGGCTACGGCGTAGTCCTTGTCCTGCTCCTCCATGGCCCGCGTGGGGAGGACGATCAGCTCGTTGCTGTTGACGGAGACGCTGGTGTGGACCTTGGCGCCGCGGACGACGATGCCGTCTTTGCGGCGCTCCACGATGCGGAGGTAGTAATCGGGATGCTCCTGCTCGCTGGGACGCAGGGAGCGATCACCCTTGGGGTCAGACTGGGCGACGGCGAGGGCAAGGTCGTTGCGGGCGCAATGACGATAGAAGGCGCGGACGCGGTCGTGCACCTTGGTGGCCAGCGCCTTGTCCATTTGGGAGGAGAGGGCGTGCAGGGCGAACAGCGCATCCGTGCCGATTTCCTTGATGAGCGTGACCATGGTGCCGCCGGCGCGTGTGGCGACGGCGATGAGCTCGGAACGCTTCCGGAGATCGTCCACTCCCTGGGGGATGACGTAGTAGCGGCTGATCTCCTCGCCGCTCTCCGGGTCGCGGGCGACGGCGAGGGCGCGGTGGCGCGGCTCCTCGGCGAGGCGGTAGTCGATGACGGCGTGGTCGATGGCAACGCGGAAGAAGGGGTGCGCGGTGACGTCAGGGATGCGGCGGCCGCGGTAGTAGACGACACGGCCATCGCGCAGGCTTTCGATGTACTGGTCAGGGGTGCGCAGTGCCACGGAGCGCTCCGGGAAGAGATGGCGACATGATAACGGAGGCGCTGCGGAGGGAGCAACAAAGGGCTTGGCCGCCGGGGCAATGCTCCGCAAGTGGAGTCACGCGGCAATGGGGGCCAGGCCGCTGTGACGGATTGCGCAATGTTGACAGGAGCGGCGCGCAGGACTGGGTTCAAGCTACATCGCAGGCAGGAGGTGTGGCAATGACAACGGTGCAGTCGGCGTCACCGGTTCGTCTGCGGAACACGGTGGCGGGGGTGCTGGAGGATGGGCGGGTGTGGTGGTGGCGGCGGTGCATGGGGAGGAGGAGGCGCGGCACCCGGAGATCGGGTTCAAGACATACCGCGCAGTCGCCGAGTTGCTGGGCAGGCGCTACAGCAATACGCTTTCTTACCTGGTGGAGACGATGGAATATACGTCGCCGCGGGACGAGGTGTTCGCCAACGTGTAGGGGACGGCGGGGGCGGGCCAGAGCGGGTGTTGGGTGCTGTCACCCGCACCGAATGCGGGAGTTCCGTGCTGTGCCCTAGGCGCAGCAGTGGCAAAGTAATGGTGCATCCGATAGCCGTCTCAAAAAGCGATGCGGCGCTTTGTGGGGATGTGCCGCATCGCTCGTGGGAGAAGTGGAAGCTGCGCCCGCAATGGATGTGGTGTGGTGCGGTGTGGGGCGGATCGCGCCGAGCCTTCGCCCATGCGGACGGAAACGTCCGTGAGCAATCGGGATGCATGACGGGGGAGGCCCTCCAGTTTCCTGGAGGGCCTCTCTGTTTTCCTACCCGGCGCGGCGCTCCAGGCAGGCGAGGGCGCTGCGGGTGAGGACTTCGACGGCGACGGGCAGCGCGGCTTCGTCGAAATCGAAGCGCGGGTGATGATGGGGCTTGTCGAAGCCCTTGGCGGCGTTGCCTGAGCCGATGAGGATGTAGCAGCCCGGCGCCTCTTTGTGGAGGAAGGCCACGTCGTCGCCGGTCATGGAGCGTTGGGCGGCGACGATGCGGTGTTCGCCAACAGTAGTCAGGGCAGCCTGGCGCACGAGCGCGGTGATGGCGGCATCGTTGACGACGGGCGGCGTGAGGTATTCGGAGACGACGGAACCCTCGGCGCGCATGGCGAGGCAGATGCCGCGTACGGTCTCCTCGATGCGCATGACGAGGGCGTCGCGCTGCGGCATGGAGAAGGTGCGGAGCGTGCCGAGCATGGTGACTTCGCCGGGGATAACGTTGAAGGCCGCGCCGGCATGGATGGAGCCGATGGTGAGGGCGATAGGCTCGAGGGGGGCGGTTTCGCGGGCGACGAGGTTCCCGAGCGCGAGGACGATATGGGCAGCGATGGGCACGGGGTCAATGGTCTGGTGGGGCATGGCGCCGTGCCCGCCCTTACCGCGGATGACGATCTTCAGCTCATCCACGGAGGCCCACATCGCGCCTTCGCGCAGGCCGATGGTGCCCACGGGCTGGTTGTTCCACAAATGCACGCCGAGGATGGCGCTGACGGGAGGGTCGCGCATGGCGCCATCACGGATCATGGCCTCTGCGCCGTTGGCGGTCTCTTCCGCGGGCTGGAAGAGGAACTTGACCGACCCTGTGAGGCTGCTGCGCCGCGAGGCGAGGAGCTTGGCGGCGATGAGGACGGAGGCGGTGTGGCCGTCATGCCCGCAGGCGTGCATGGCGCCGGGGGTCTGGGAGCGATAGGGGGTCTCGGCAGTCTCGGTCAGGGGCAGGGCGTCCATATCGGCGCGGATGGCGACGACGGGGCCGGGGAGATCGCCGACGAGCAGCGCGACGACGCCGGTGCCGCCGACGCCGGTACGGACGCGGAGGCCAAGTTCCTGCAAGCGCTGGGCGACGATGCCGGCGGTGCGCTGCTCGCGGAAGGCAAGCTCAGGGTGGCGATGGAGGTCACGCCGCAGGGCAATAAGCTCGGGCGTGAGTCGCTCGACCTCTTGAGGCAGCTCATGCAAATCGTGTGAAGCAGGCATGTGGGGCCATTCTAGTGGGCGGCGTGAGAGGTGTCGAGCGAGGCGTGCGGCCGGGCAGGGGACAAATTGACGCTCCAGAGAGCCTCTGCTACAGTGACTGCGCCCAGTTTTGGGCATCCGCGCTAGGAGGCTGGCTATGGCGACAAAGATCGGCATCAACGGCTTTGGACGCATCGGGCGGCAGGTGTTCCGCGCGATCCACGAGGGCCACAAGGACCTGCACGTGGTGGCGATCAACGATCTGGCGGATGCGAAGACGAACGCGCACCTGCTGCGGCACGACACCAACTACGGCAAGTTCCCCGGCAGGGTGGACCTGGAGAACGGCAATCTGCTGGTGGACGAGCGCCCCTTGCGCGTGTTTTCCGAACGCGATCCGGCCAAGATCCCGTGGGGGGAGGTGGGCGCGGACCTGGTGATCGAGTCCACGGGGGTGTTCACCGATGGGGAGCGGGCCGCGGCGCACATCAAGGGCGGGGCGAAGAGGGTGATTATCTCGGCGCCGGCGACGAAGGAAGACATTACGATAGCAATTGGCGTCAACGATGGGCAGTACGATCCGTCGAAGCACCGCGTGGTGTCCAACGCATCGTGCACGACGAATTGCGTGGCGCCGCTGGCGAAGGTGCTGCTGGATAGCTTCGGCATACAGCGCGGGTTCATGTCCACGATCCACTCCTACACCAACGACCAGATGGTGCTGGACGTGGCACATAAGGACTTGCGGCGGGCGCGCGCGGCGGCGATGAATATCATTCCCACGACTACCGGCGCGGCGAAGGCGGTGTCGCTGGTGCTGCCGCAGCTGAAGGGCAAGCTGCACGGCATAGCCTTCAGGGTGCCGACGTCCACGGTTTCGCTGGTTGACCTGGTGGTGGATGTGGGACGGCCGGTGACGGTGGAGGAGGTCAACGCGGCGTTCAAGAAGGCGGCGGACGGCCCGCTGCGCGGGGTGCTGGAGTACACCGAGGAGGAGCTGGTGAGCTCGGACTTCAAGGGCAACCCGCATAGCTGCATCCTGGATGCGCAGTCCACGATGGTGATGGACGGGACGATGGTGAAGGTGTTGGGCTGGTACGATAACGAATGGGGCTATTCCAATCGTGTCGCCGACCTGGCGAGCTTGATGATTAAGCGGGGACTGTAGCGGCAGGGTCTGTACTCGTCCACTACATGTGAGACGGCGGGGCACGCGCCGTCCCGGGGGAGGGAATGCTGCCGCGCATGAGCGACAAGTCTCGTTGCTCCCACCCACCCACCCGCATATGTTGCAAGAGAGTTCGGGGGCACATCCCCCGTGCCCTCTGCCGGAGAGGGGCGGAGCCCCTCTCCGGACACACCCCAGGGAGGGGATCCACCGATGACGAGCAGCAGGCCGAAGAGTTTCACCTTCACAACGGGCGTGACGTGGAGCCAGGGCGCTGAAGGTGTACTCACCTCCCCCGGTAGGCCGGATATCAAGATCAGCACGCCGCCGGAGTTTCGCGGGCCGGAGGGCAACTGGGCGCCGGAGCATCTGTACATCGCGGCGATCGAGTCGTGCCTGCTGTTCACGTTCCTGGCGCGGGCGCGGTCAAAACAGTTGCAGTTTAGCGCGTACCGCAGCACGGCGGAGGGACTGCTGGAGCCGGTGTATGGGAAGCACGTGGTGAGCAAGGTGACAGTGAAGCCGCGCCTCACGGTGCCCAACGAGGAGGAGGCGCAGAAGGCGCGGGAGCTGTTCGCGGAGGTGGAGGAGCATTGCTTCATCTCGAACTCGGTGGAGAGTGTGGTGGTGCTGGCGGCGGAGGTGACGGTGGGGTAGGGGGTTGCCTCGAGCGTCGTTTCGCTGGTCTCCAAGAACGGATTTGACGTAACGCTTCAGGCGGTGCTATCATCATCGTTATAAAATATGTTTTAGACTGAGTTTATAATATGGGTGAGCACTCCACGCTGCAGGCGCTGTGCCAGGCGGCAAAGGCGTGCACCGCCTGCGACCTGTCGAAGCAGCGGACGCAGGTTGTCCCCGGCGAGGGGGATGCGCATGCGGAGATTATGTTTATCGGCGAAGGGCCGGGGTATCACGAGGACCAGCAGGGACGGCCGTTCGTGGGGCCGGCAGGCAAGCTGCTAGACGAGATGATTGCATCTATCGGACTGAAACGGCAACAGGTGTATATCGCCAACGTGGTGAAGTGCAGGCCGCCAGGGAACCGCGACCCGCTGCCGGGGGAGATCGAGGCGTGCAAGCATTGGCTGGAGGGGCAGATCGAGCTGATCAACCCCAAGGTGATCGTGACGCTGGGACGGCACTCCATGGGGCGGTTCATTACGGACGAGACGATCACGCGGGCGCACGGGAAGGCGCGGATGGTGGGGCAGCGGCTGGTGTTCCCCGTGCATCACCCAGCGGCAGCGCTGTACCAAGGCAGCCTGCGACAGACCATCGAAGAGGATTTCCGCAAGTTGCCGGCGCTGCTCAATGCAACAACGATCTCTGAGCAGGCCGCCGCCGTAGCGGAAGAAGAAACGAAGCCCATACAGCAGGCGAAGCCCAAACAACTGGGACTATTCTGAAAGAGAGCGCATGAGCAAAAACACGCTGCGCGTGATTCCGCTGGGCGGTCTGGGGGAGATCGGCAAGAACATGCTCCTCCTGGAGTACGGCGACGATATGGTCGCCGTGGATGCGGGGGTGATGTTCCCGGAAGAGGAGATGCTGGGCGTTGACCTGGTCATCCCCGATATTTCCTATGTGACGGAGCGCGCCTCCAAGCTGCGCGGCTACCTGATCACGCATGGGCATGAGGACCATATCGGCGCGCTGCCGTATGTGCTGGGGCAGGCGAAGGCGCCGGTGTACGCCTCGCGGCTGACGGCGGGGCTGATCAAGGTCAAGCTGCGTGAGCACCGCAGTCTAGGCAATGTGACGATCAACGAGGTGACGCCCGGGGAAAAGATCAAGCTGGGGTGTTTTACCACGGAGTTTTTCCGGGTGTGCCATAGCATTCCCGACGCGATGGGCCTGGCGATCGATACGCCGCAGGGGCTGGTGATTCACACCGGCGATTTCAAGTTCGATCATACGCCGGTGGACGGCCGGCCGTCGGACTTCGCCAAGCTGGCGTCTTACGGCAACCGCGGGGTGATGCTGCTGTTGTCCGATTCCACCTACGCCGAGCTGCCGGGCTACACGCCGTCGGAGCAGGTGGTGGGGGAGGCGCTGGACCGGGTCATCGGGCGATCCCAGGGGCGGGTGATTATTTCGACGTTCGCCTCGCTGATTTCGCGGGTGCAGCAGGTGGCGGATGCCGCGGCGCGCCACGATCGGAAGCTGGCGGTGGTGGGCCGCAGCATGGTGGAGAACGTGCAGATGTCTATCAAGCTGGGGTACCTGAAGCTGCCGCACGGCCTGCTGCGCCGTATCGATGAAATGGACAGCCTCCCGGACAACAAGGTGGTGATCGTGACGACGGGGGCGCAGGGGGAGCCGACATCGGCGCTGGTGCGGATGGCGAACGCCGACCATCGCGAGGTGACGCTGAAGGAAGGCGACACGGTGGTCTTTTCGGCGACGCCGATCCCGGGGAACGAGACGCTGGTGTATAAGACGATCAATAAGTTGATGCGCCGCGGGGCGAAGGTGCTGACGGACAAGGCGGAGCGGGTGCACGTGCACGGCCACGCCGCGCAGGAAGAGCTGAAGGCGATGATCAGCCTGACGCATCCCAAGTACTTCATCCCCATCCATGGGGAGTACCGCCACTTGAAGACGCACGCGGGGATCGCCGAGGCGCTGGGCGTGGAGCACGACAACATCTACGTGCTGGAAGACGGCGACGTGCTAGAGGTTGACCACAAGGGCGCGAAACGGGGAGCGCGGGTGGCGGCGGGGCCGATCTACGTGGACGGCCTGGCGCGGTGGGACATGTCCAACATCGTGCTGCGCGACCGGAAGACGCTGTCGCGGGACGGCATCGTGGTGGTGTTCATCGTGGTGGGCCGCCAGGATAGCCGCGTGGTGGGACGCCCGGAGTTGATCTCTTACGGATTCCTGGATGAAGGGGAGCAGGAGATGTTGCTGCCCCCGGCGAAGGAACTTGTCGTACAGGCGCTGAGCGCGGCGCGCGGGCAGCCGGCGGATCTTAGCTTTATCCACTCGACGGTGCAGGATGCGCTGCGGCAATATTTCTTCAAGGCGACGAAACGCCGGCCGATGATCTTACCCGTGGCGATGGAGGTCTAGGCATATGGCGAAGGTGGCAGGACGGTCGCGGATGAAGAGCAAGGCCCCGAAACGCAAGAGCGCGAAGGCGGCGTACTCCGGCCCGCCGCTGGCGCGGGCGGTGACGCTGCTGCGGCACAACGCCATCGCGCAATGGGCGGTGCTTGCCGCGCTGACGCTGGCGGTGCTTGCCGGGGTGTGGTACCGGGAGATGGTACTGCGCTGGTGCGGCATGGGGCTGGCGGCCGGCCTGCCGGTGACGCTGCTGCTGGGGTGGGTGGGCCTGGGGAACCCTGGCTGGCTGGCACGGCGCTGGTATCGCTGGGCGGGCGTGGCGGTGCTGGGGGCGCTGGCGTGGGCGTGGATGGGCATGTACACCGGCCCGGGCGTGATGCGCGAGGCGAGCCTGGGTGGATATATCGGCGCGACGATGCTGGGCAGCGGAAGCGGCAGCGGCGTGCTGCGGCTGGCGGGCATGGGGGCGCTGGCATTTGTGCTGCTGGGCCCCAAGTTCACCTGGTGGCTGCTGGTGGCATATTCTTTCACGGTGCGCCACGCCACGATGAGTCTCCTCAAGACGCTGCGCCTGGCGGGACGGACGTCCTGGCCGGGGATTGCCGCAGCGGGGGCGAAGCTCGGCGAGACGGCGCAGCTTCTGGCAAAGCGCAAGCCGAAGGAAGCGGACGCGCATTTCCGCCCCGAATCCGACGGAGGCGCGAAGCGGATGCCGGCGTGGCTGGCAAGGCAGCAGGCAGAGCGCGAGCAAGCGAAGGGCGGCGGAGGGGCGGCTGTGGCGGAGGAGCCGGACCTGGAGGCGCAGACGCTGCTGGGCGATGCTGAAGATGGTGAGACCGCGGCGTTGCCCGCACCAGCGGCGAAGGCGCCGCCGCCTGCTCCGGCGCCCAAGGCCGAGGACCCGCCGAAGCCGAAGGCGGAAAAAGTGGAGCGGCGCGGTAAGAAAGATTTGCCGGTTGACGATGAGTCGGCGCTGCACGGGGCGACGGGCGCGGGCGGGTGGCGCTTGCCATCCTTGGACGTGCTGGACGTGGTGCCGGAAGGCGCGATCAACAGCGTGGACAACGAGGTGCGCGCCCGCGCTATCGAGCAGGCGCTGCTGAGCTACAACATCGACGCATCGGTGGTGGAGATCAACCCCGGCCCCGCGGTGACGCAGTTCGGCGTGGAGCCGGGATGGGTGCGCAAGTATAAGGAAGTGCGCCTGAAGGACGATGACGGCAGGCCGATGGTGGATGGCGAGGGGAAGCCGGTGGTGGATCGCGTGGAGATCTCGCGGGTGCGGGTGAAGGTGGACGCCATCGCCAACCTGGACAAGGACCTGGCGATGGCCCTAGCGGCGCCGAGCATTCGGGTGGAAGCGCCGATCCCCGGCAAGTCCATGGTGGGGGTAGAAGTGCCGAACGGCCAGATGGAAATCGTGAGCCTGCGCACGATGCTGGAGTCGCCGAATTTCCAGAAGGCGCTGGGGAAGAGCAAGCTGGCGATCGCCCTGGGCAAGGGCAGCGGCGGGCAGGCGGAGGTGGCGGACCTGGCGAAGATGCCGCACGTGCTGATCGCGGGGGCGACGGGCAGCGGCAAGAGCGTGGCGATCAATGCGTTCCTCATCTGCCTGCTGATGAACGCCACGCCCAAGGAAGTGCGCCTGTTGCTGATTGACCCGAAGCGGGTGGAGCTGACGCCGTACAACAGCGTGCCGCACCTGGTGACGCCGGTGATCGTGGAGGTGGACAAGGTGGTGAGCGCGCTGCGCTGGGCGATCCATGAGATGGACGAGCGCTACAAGAAGTTCGCGCTGGTGGGATCGCGCAACCTGGAGTCGTATAACAAGAACCGGCTGGTGAACGAACCGCTGCCGTACCTGGTGATCGCCATTGACGAGCTGGCCGACTTGATGATGGCCGCGCCGTACGATGTGGAGCACAGCATCACGCGGCTGGCGCAGCTGGGCCGCGCTACGGGCATCCACCTGATCGTGGCGACGCAGCGGCCGTCGGTGGACGTGGTCACGGGACTCATCAAGGCCAACTTCCCCACACGCATGAGCTTCGCGGTATCGTCGCAGGTGGACTCGCGGACGATCCTGGACAGCCCCGGCGCGGAGAAGCTGCTGGGCAAGGGCGACATGCTGTATTTGCCGCAGGATGCGCCCAAGCCGAAGCGCGTGCAGGGGGTGTTCATCTCTGATCGCGAGATCGAACGGGTGGTGCGGGCATGGAACAGCCAGGGGCATGTGACCGCGCCGCCGCGCATCACGCTGGAGGAGGAGCACGAGCGTGCCGTGCCTATCGGCGAGCCGCTGCCTCCGCCCAGCCTGCCGGGGTCCGTGGCTGCGTCAGCGCCGGCTGCTGGCGCAACAAGCTACGCTTCGCCGGTTTCCGCGGCAGGGCCACTGCCGGAGAGAACGGTGGAGCGGCCCGCAGCGGCGTCCATTGCCCAGGAAGAAATCCCCAACCGGTGGGTGGACGACGAGGACAACGATCCGCTGCTGGATAAGGCGCGGGAGATGGCGGGGGCGAACACGAGGCTGTCCACGTCACTGCTGCAACGCCGTCTGCGCATTGGGTATACTAAGGCGAAGCAGTTGATGGAGCAGCTTGCAGCGGATGGGTACATCGACTCGCCGCAAGAGGTGGGCGCCCCGTAGCGCAGCCCCTGCTGCCGCGGCGCAAGGGAGCAGCCGGCGGGACGCATGACACATCAAGCATCGCAGCAACCATCAGATAAACTCCCGCCTGAGAGCGGCCCCATGGAGTTGTCTCCCGCGGACTTGCTTCTGGAGGGGCAGAACCGGTGCCTGGACTGCGGCGCGGAGCTGGGCAACTCACCGCTGTATAAGCGCTACCGTGTGTGCCCGCGATGCCGCTTCCATTACCATCTTCCTGCCCGGCAGCGCCTAGAGCTGGTGACGGACCCCGGCACTTTGCAAGAGACAAACCCCGCGCTGGTGCCCACCGACCCACTGGGATTCGCCGACCGCGTGCCGTATCGCGAGCGGCTGGCGCAGGCGCAGAGCGCCACGGGCCTGAGCGAGTGCGTGGTGACGGGGACGGCATACATCGGCGGGATGGAGGCGGTGCTGGCGGTGATGGACGTGGGTTTCATGGGAGGGACGATCGGCAGCGCGGCAGGGGAGAAGATCACGCAGGCGGCGGAGATGGCGCTGGAGCGGCGCATCCCGTTTGTGCTGCTGGCCTCCGGGGGGGCGCCGCGCATCCGCGAGGGGGTGCTGTCGCTGATGCAACTGGCGAAGATGGTTTCGGCGACGAAGCGGTTGCGGAAGAAAGGCGTGCCGTTCATCGCGCAGCTGGCAAGCCCGACGTCAGGACATTTGCTGATCACGGTAGCGAGCAACGCGGACGTGATTTTCGCGGAGCCGCGGGCGCTGATCGGCTTTGCGCCGCGACGGCAGGCGCGGCAGGCGACGGGGCAGGCGCTGCCGGAAGGGTCGCAGACGGCGGAGTACGCCATGGCGCACGGGATGGTGGACGCGATCATCAGCCGGCCGGAGCTGAAGCAGCGGCTGGCGATGGTGCTGGACTTGCTGGGCTTCAAGTACCGGCTGACGGCATCACGCCGCACGCGGCCGCACCAGGTGGAGCGTCCCGTGGCGCCGGCGTGGGAGCGGGTGCAGCTTTCGCGGCACCAGGAGCGCCCTACTTCGCACGATTACATCACGCGGATGATTTCCACGTTTGTGGAGCTGCACGGCGACCGGCTGCACGGGGACGACCCCGCGATTATCTGCGGCATGGGGTATCTGGCGGGGGAAGGGGTGATGGTGGTGGCGCAAGAGCGGGGCCGCGGCGGGGAGGCGAGCCGGCATCGCGGGGGGCGCATTTACCCGGAGGGGTTTCGCAAGGCGCAGCGGGCGATGCAGATGGCGGCGCGATTTAACCTGCCAGTGATCACGCTGATCGACACGCCGGGGGCGTACCAGGGGCTGGAGGCGGAGGAGCACGGGGTGACGGAGGCGATCGGCGCGACGATTGACGAGATGAGCGATCTGCCGACGCCGATCATCACGGCGATCATCGGCGAGGGGGGGAGCGAGGGCGCGCTGGCGATGAGCGTGGCGGACCGGATTCTGATGCAGGAGAACGCGATCTTTTCACCGGTTTCACCGGAGGCGGCGGCGGAGCTGGTGTACCGCAACACGGAGCGCGCGGGGGACGCGGCATCGGCGCTGAAGCTGACGGCGCACGATTGCCGGGCGCTGGGGATTATCGACGTGCTGGTGCCGGAGCCGGAGGGGGGGGCGCACACGGACGTGGACGAGGCGGCACGGCAGTTGGAACGCTTGCTGGTGCAATCGTTGCTGGACGTGCAGATGAGCTTCAAGCGGACGCTGATCCGCAAGCGTTACGCCAAGTTCCGGCGCATGGGGACATCGAGCACGGTGTTCGAGAACACGCTGGCGGCGCAGGCGGCGGAGGTGCAGGAGCAGGTGATCCGTTCGGCAAAAGGGATCAAGTCGCGCCTGCTGCGACGCCTAGGGCGGGGGCCGCGCGCGGCGCCGACGCCACGTCAGTAGGGGAGGCGCTCTGCTTCATCTGCCGTCACCTTCTCATCAGAGCAGCCTTGACAAACCTAAATTACCATGTACATATATATTCCCACGTAACATTATCAGGAATACTTTATGACATTACTGGCAACAAAACCCCGGCTGAAGGTAGCCGATGAAGCATGGGTGGCGACGGCGCTGCTGCACCGGGAGCATCCAGACCGGCTGGACTTTGAGGCTCTCGAAATACGAGAAAAGGCCAGGGAGCAGCGTTCTCTCGTGGCTGCTCAGTACCGGGAAATTACATCGGTGTACCAGCATGCTATCCTGCACTGCGTGGCCAATCTGC
Organism: Dehalococcoidia bacterium; assembly: GCA_009693015.1. GTDB lineage: Bacteria > Chloroflexota > Dehalococcoidia > SHYB01 > SHYB01 > SHYB01. The sequence continues at coordinate 5,513 of SHYB01000030.1, read as the reverse complement.
CCCGCCAGACGGGGGCCTATCGGATGCTCTTCGCCACTGGGCGAACGACGCGGCGCTTGTTCAGACCTGGGGATTCCTATCATCCCAGCCGGGAGGGAGGGCGCATGCTGCCTGATCGCGCCTCGTTGCCATCTGGGTATCGCGCGTTGCTGGACTGGTACGCTGCTGCGTACGCTCCTCAGATACCCGCAGGGGAAGGCGGCGACCCCATCATGCGGCTCAAAGGGCTTGGCCGCAGCATCTGGGGCGATGAGAGCCCAGACCAGTATGTGCAACGGCTCCGCGCAGGATGGTCATGAGCCGTATCTTCTGGGACACTAACCTGTTCATCTACTTGATCGAAGGGATGGGCGATCGCGCTGAGCAGGTTGCCGCCTTGCGCCGTCGCATGCTGCAGCGCGGCGACCAGTTGTACACCTCTGCGCTGACCTTAGGTGAGGTGCTGATCAAGCCTCTTGAAGCAGGCGATGAGCAGCTTGCGGAGGAGTACGAGCGTGCCCTCACGAACGGTGCAATCATCCTGCCGTTCGACCGCGCCGCCGGGAGGAACTACGCGGCGATTCGCGGGGACCGCACCATTCGCCCGCCTGACGCGATCCAGTTAGCCTGTGCCGCCGCAGCCAAGGTCGATCTGTTCATCACCAACGATGACCGCCTGGCGAAAAAGATCGTGCCGGGGATACAGTTCCTTACTTCGTTAGACAAGGCCTTCTTGTAAAGGCTCGAGGGTCGGTCGTCCTCTGTCGCGGGATCGCTATTTCGTTGCCGCGACGGGGGCGAGGAGGGCGTCGAGGACGCGCTCGAACTCGGCGCGGACGTGCTTGTCGGCGAGCGCGGCGGGGCGATCGGGGCTGCGGAAGGCGCTGCGCAACTGGATCGAGCCGAAGAAGGGGCAGCCCGTTTCCTTGGCAAGCAGTTCGCCGCCGCCCTTGCCGAAGATGTCGCTGGTCATGTTCTCCACGATGCCGAGCACGGGGACGTTGAGCTTCTTCATCATGTTGATGGAGCGCCGCGCATCGAGGACGGCAAGCTCTTGGGGCGTGGTGACGACGACGAAGCCATCGAGCTGCATCGTCTGCATGACGGTGATGGCGGCGTCGGAGGTGCCCGGCGGCATGTCCACGTAGAGATAGTCCAGATCGCCCCAATCGGTGATCTCTATGAACTGGGTGAGGGCATTGTGGATCATGGGGCCGCGGAAGATGATGGCCTCGTCCTCTTTCTCCTGGAACGCGGCCATGGAGATGACGTGGACGCCGTGCATGACGGCGGGGATGATCTGGCCTTCGATCATGTGGGGGTGGGCGTCCTCCACCTTCATGAGCTTGAGGACGTTGGGGCAGTCAATATCGGCGTCAAAGATGCCGACCTGCGCCCCGCGCGAGGCGTGCAGCGCGGCGAGGTTGACGGCCACGGTGCTCTTGCCCACGCCGCCCTTGCCGCTGTAGACGCCGACCTTGCGCTTGATGCGCGTGAGGTGCTGGCCGATGCGCTTCTTCTGCTGCCACGATCGCTTCATGGCCTCCAGGCGCGCCTTTTGGTCGGGGGCGCCGCCGGGGCCATGCATGTGGGCAGGCGCGGGAGCGGGAGATGGGGCAGGCGCGTGGTCATGGCCGTGATCGTGGCCGTCGCCCGGGCCGTGCTGATGGTCATGCTGTTGCATGGGGGAACTCCTTGGGAATTAGGCGCGGGGCAACCAGGGCTTGCGCAGCGGGTCTTGCGACTTCTTCCCGTTCTTCTCTATCCGGGAGTGCGATACGGTGGAGGGGCTAGTCGTCAATCCCCATCTCGGCCTTGATCTCATCCGAGATGCGCTCCGGCGTCCAGGGAGGGTCAAAGACCATCTCCACGTTGACGTCCTTGACGCCCTCGACCTCCAGCACCTTCTCGCGGACGTTGTTGGCGATGTACGGACCCATGCCGCAGCCGGGGAAGGTGAGCGTCATGGTGATGTCCACCTTGCCCTCCGCCACGACGACGTTGTACACCAGACCCAGGTCAACAATATTGAAGGGGATCTCGGGGTCGTAGACTTCCTTCATCGCTTCCAGCACCGCTTCCTTGGTGGGCATAGCGGCTCCTTTTTAGGCGCCCCGGCATTGCGGGGGCGCATGCCCATGCTAGCACCGCGCCGTTGGGGGGTCAAACGAGGGCCTTCTGATGACAACAGGAGTGGCGCATGCGTGGTAGACTCGGCAGACTGCGCCGCGAGGCGCGAAAGGAGGCCGGACATGGGGACGACACTGGCAGGCAAGGCGGCGGTGGTGACGGGGGCGGGCGGAGGGATCGGGAGGGCGATCGCGCTGGCACTGGCGGCGGAGGGGGCGAAGGTGGTGGTGAACGATCTGGGGACGACGTGGCGCGGGCAGGGGTCGCGGCCGCAGATGGCGGATGGCGTGGTGCAGGAGATCAAGGCGGCAGGCGGCACGGCGATAGCGAATTTCGAAAGCGTGGCGACGATGCAAGGCGGGGAGCGGATCGTCGCGGCATGCGAGGGGACGTTCGGGAAGATTGATGTGCTGGTGACGTGCGCGGGGATCGTACGGACGGCGATGTTGTGGGATATGACGGAGGACGATTTCGACGCGGTGGTGGCGACGCACTTGAAGGGGACGTTCTCCTGTACGCAGGCGGCGGCGCGGCGGATGATGAAGCAGCGGAGCGGGCGGATCATCATGACGGCGTCTGACTCAGGACTGTTCGGGAGTGCGACGATGTCGGGCTACGCGGCGGCGAAGGGGGGGATCTATGCGCTGGCGCTGAGCGCGGCGCTGGAGCTGGGGCCGTTCGGGATTACGGTGAATGCGCTGTGCCCCAGCGCGACATCGCGGGTGGGGGACGGGCAAAAACCGGAGGAACGGGGCTTCCGGGTGGCGCCGCCGGCGCGGATCGTGGCGGAGTTCGGCGCGCCGCGCCCGCCGGAGGATGTGGCGCCGATGGTGGCGTACCTGGCGCGGGATGAGGCGGCGAATATCAACGGGCAGGCGTTCCGCGTGTGGTCGGGGAAGATTGGGCGGTTCAGCCCGGCGTCGCTCTCCCGGCTGGTGCACAAGCAGGGCCGGTGGACGCAGGAGGAGCTTGCGGTGACGGTGCCGAACGTGCTGATGCAGGGGGTGACGAACCCATCGCCGCCGCAGGGGGAGAACCCGGTGTTCCCGTTCATGCTGGAGTAGTACCCTATGCAACCATAAATTCCCACCGTTCGTGGTGAGGCTCTCGAATCCGCGAAACATGCTGCCGTGGCTTGCAGACAGCACTAACTAAGCGATACCCATGCAGCTTCTACGTATATGTGTTGCGCTGCTAAGACGGCTCTTACTACGCAGGCATACGGAGGATCTGGAGGCGAGGATAGCGGCGCACCAGGCTGGAACGCTTGGCGGGTACACGTCGCATCGAAGACCTGTGACGCTGGTATTCGCGGAGGCGTTTCCGTCGAGGGTAGATGCACTAGAGCAAGAACATCAGATCAAAGGGTGGTCCCGGCAGAAGAAGACAGTGTTGGTAGCCAATGACTGGGCCAAGGTAGTTGCGTTAGCGCAGGTGTGGCGCTCCAAGAAGTGACAACTTGGTGACGGGTCCAAGGTGGTCACCCTTCGAGTGCCTCAGGGCGAACGGGTTTAAGCTATGTTCCGTTTCCCTCCCAGCCCCAGTCAAGTCGGGAGTTAGCGCACGATCTCACGCAGGCGTAACACAGCGCGGAAGACGGCAGGAGGAGGCAGGTATGGCGCAGGAGCTTGCGGCGCTGCGACGGGGACGCGGTGGATCGAGCTGGTGACGCGGGGCAATGCGGAGGTGGTGGAATGCCCCGCCGGTGCAGCGCTGCCCGCGTCAGGGCCTGCTGGAAGGAGACTCTGCTCCAGGGGGTGGATTCCGGCTTTCGCCAGAATGACGGAAGGGCTGAACTGGCCGATTGCACCTGCCTGCTTCTGTTGCTAGACTGGCGTCGCAGCGAGTGGCAAGGGAATACAGGCGGGAGGCGTTGTGGCAAAGCGAACGTCGAAGCGAGAGACGATGGCGCAGGGGGCGGCGGCGAGGGAGCGGCGTAACGCCGGTACCACCGAGCGCCCCGAGTTATTTACGACGATCTCCGGCGTGTCAGTGAAGCAGGTGTACACGTCTGCCGACCTGGGCGGCACGGACGAGGTGGAGGAGATCGGCCTGCCGGGGGAATACCCCTACACGCGCGGGCTGCACGCCACGGGCTATCGCGGGCGGCTGTGGACGATGCGGATGTTCGCGGGGTTCGGGACGGCGGAAGAGACCAACGCGCGCTTCAAGTATTTGCTGCAGCAAGGACAGACGGGCCTGTCGGTGGCCTTCGATATGCCCACGCTGATGGGGTACGACACGGACCACCCGCTGGCGCGGGGCGAGTTTGGGCGGTGCGGGGTGGCGGTGTCGTCGCTGGAGGACATGCGCGTGCTGTTCGACGGCATTCCGCTGGGGGACGTGAGCACGTCGATGACGATCAACGGCCCGGCGGCGATCATCTGGGCGATGTACCTAGCCGTGGCGGAGGAGCAGGGCGTGGCCCCTGAAAAACTCCGTGGGACGCTGCAAAACGACATCCTCAAGGAGTTCCACGCGCAGAACGAGTTCATCTTCCCGCCGGAGCCTTCAATGCGGCTTGTTGCGGACACAATCGAGTACGCGGCGCGCCGGTATCCGCAATGGAACCCGGTGAGCATCAGCGGCTACCACATACGCGAGGCGGGGTCGACGGCGGCGCAGGAGCTGGCGTTTACGCTGGCGGACGGCTTCGCCTATGTGCAGGCATGCGTAGACCGCGGGATGGACGTGGATGAGTTCGCGCCGCGGCTTTCGTTCTTCTTCAACGTCCACAGCGATTTCTTCGAGGAGATCGCCAAGTTCCGCGCGGCGCGGCGCATCTGGGCGCGGGAGATGCGGCAGCGGTTCGGGGCGAAGAGCGAGCGTTCGTGGTGGATGCGGACGCACGCTCAGACGGCGGGCTGCTCGCTGACGGTGCAGCAGCCGGAGAACAACGTGGCGCGGGTGGCGCTGCAGGCGCTGGCGGCGGTGCTGGGGGGAACGCAGTCGCTGCACACCAACTCCAAGGACGAGGCGCTGGCGCTGCCATCGGAAGAGGCGGTGACGGTGGCGCTGCGGACGCAGCAGATCATCGCGCACGAGACGGGGGTGACGAACACCGTGGACCCCCTGGGGGGCAGCTACTTTATCGAGCAGCTGACGAGTGAGCTGGAGCGGCAGGCGTACGACTATTTCCGGCGCATCGAGCAAATGGGCGGAGTGCTGCCGGCGATGGACAAGGGCTTTTTCCACCAGGAAATCGCCGAGGCGTCGTTCCGCTATCAGCAAGAGGTGGAGCGCAACGAGCGCATCATCGTGGGGGTGAACGGGTACCAGAGCGGGCCGAAGCAGGCAATCCCCATACTGGCGATGGACCCTGTGGGGCAGCGGCGGCAGGTGGAGCGGCTCAAGCGCGTGCGCCGCGAGCGAAACGAGGGCGGCGTGCGGGCGGCGCTGGCGGC
>SHYB01000029.1 GCA_009693015.1 Dehalococcoidia bacterium | reverse complement strand
GTGCGCGCGGGTGTTGACGGCGGGGGGAATGGTACAGCACGGGGGGAGAGGAGGGGAAGAAGGGGGGAAGACTAGTGCAGGTTCACCTCAATATCAGGCCGGCGCTTTCGCACCAGCTCGGCGACGAGGCGGCGGTGGCAGAAGGCGCCCGCGGGTTCGTGGCAGAGGTGGGTGAGGTTGTCGTTGGGGGTGAGGTTTGCCAGCCAGGCGGAGACGTCATCATGCCGTTGCTTCAGCATGCGGAGATATGCGGTGGTGTATTGGGCCTCGGTTATGGCGCCTGACTTGAATTGCTTTACGAGCGACCATTCGGGCACGAGGCAGGGGACGACGTCCCAGGGGTGCTGGGCTTTGCTCACGCCGCGCCCGGCTTTGGCGGAGATGCGGACGAGGCGGCCGCGCCAGTTGTGGGGCTGGTACCAACTGGCGAAGGTTAGCATGGGTTAGCCTCCGGCCTTTGCGGGCGTGGCGTGCGATGGCTTGGGCAGGCGGAATCCGTAGAGTCGCGCGGCGTTGGTGCAGAGCATCTTCTTCTTTTCGGAGTCGGGGACGCCTTTGAAGAGACGGGCGACGATTTTCCGGCTGTGGGGGAAGGTGCTCTCGGCGTGGGGGTAGTCGGTGCCCCAGGTGAGCGTGTCCACGCCAATATCGTGGCGCATGCGGACGGCGAGGGCGTCCTCCTGGAAGGAGACGCTGACGTTGCGGCGGAAGAAGTCGCTGGGGAGGGCGCTGGACTGGAAACGGGGCCAGTCGGCGCGGCGGATGCGCTGAGTGTAGGTGTAGTCCATGGTGTGGATGAAGTGCGGCGCCCAGGCCGCCTCGAACTCCACGGAGACGACCTTGAGCTTGGGGTAGCGCTCGAAGACGCCGGAGAAGATGATGTCGGCGAGCGATAGCTGCACCCAGTAGTTGGTGGTGCAGTAGGAGGATGGCAGTTGGAAGGGGCTGAGGGCGGCGTTGCCGGGGTCGCTGCTCTGGCGCTCGGCGCGAGGGAGGCGCTGCGAGCCGGTGTGGAGGTTGAGCGTCAGGCTGAGGTTCTGGGCCGCGGCCCAGAACGGCTCGTAGAGGGGCAGGGCGTAGTGCCGCGCCGCGCCGGGGTAGACGCTGATCATCGCCCCCGCCAGGCCGATGGCGGCGCAGTGCTGGAGCTCCTTGATGCCGCGTGGGATGTCGTCGAGCGTCACTAGGCCCAAGGCCTTGATGCGCTCCGGCTGCGCCGCGGCGAACTCGGCGACCCAGTCGTTATAGCAGCGCATCATGGCGTAGGCGTACTCCGTGTCGGGCAGCCACCAGAACGTCGTCGCTGTGGTGGGGTAGACCAGCTCGCCCCAGACGCCGTCGGCGTCCATGTCCTTGAGCTTGGCGGCGGGGTCGTAGGCGCCGGCGATGACCTCGGCCATGCGTGATTGCACGCGCAACTTTTCGTTGCCTTCGAAGCGCTTGCCCGTCTCCGTGCCGCCGGTGACGGAGAAGAGGCGCTGCCCATCGGCGTACCACCAATCGCCGCTCTCTTCGGCGACGATGCGCGGTGCGCGGTCGCGCCAGCGTTTGGCGACGCGGGATGTCCACAGGTCGGCGGGCTCGATCACGTGGGAGTCGGAGGAGATGATGGTGGGTGGCAGCATGGCAGCGTTCCTGCGCAGGGGCATGCTAGCGCGGACGCGGCATACGGTCAAACGGCTTTCGCCACGACGGCGCGGCGGGTATGATGCGATGCGGATTGCGGCGTGCGACACGCGCCGCTTGCGCTAGAAGAACGGGCGTACTAATATGTGCGCATTGGATGCAGCACCGGCGCACGCGCCACAGTCAAGGAGAGGCATGGATAAAGGGATGGATAAGGGAATGGATGCGGAAAAAACGAAAGCGCTGGAGAACGCGGTTGCTCAGATCGAGAAGCAGTACGGCAAGGGCGCAATCATGCGGCTGGGGGAATCGGACCAGCGCATGGCGGTGGAATCGATCCCCACGGGGTCGCTGGCGCTGGACATCGCGCTGGGCGTGGGCGGGCTGCCGATGGGGCGCATCATAGATATTTTCGGGGCGGAGTCGTCAGGCAAGTCCACGCTGGCGATGCATGTGATCGCCGAGGTGCAGAAGCGGGGGGGCATGGCGGCGTATATCGACGTGGAGCATTCGCTGGATCCCTCGTACGCCCAGCGCATCGGCGTGAAGCTGGACCAGCTATATATATCGCAGCCGGACTTCGCCGAGCAGGCGCTGGAGATCACCGAGGCGCTGGTGCGCAGCGGGGCGATTGACGTGGTGGTGGTGGACAGCGTGGCGGCGCTGGTGCCCAGGGCGGAGCTGGAAGGGGATATGGGCGACCCGCAGATGGGCTTGCAGGCGCGGCTGATGTCTCAGGCGCTGCGGAAGCTCACCGGGGCCATCAGCCGCTCCAAGACGTGCGCTATCTTCATCAACCAGTTGCGGGAGAAGGTGGGGGTGGTGTTCGGCAACCCGGAGGTCACGCCGGGCGGGCGCGCGCTGAAGTTCTACTCGTCGGTGCGCATAGACTTGCGCCGCATCGAGACGATCAAGCAGGGGCAGGACAGCATCGGCAATCGCGTGCGGGCGAAGGTGGTGAAGAACAAGGTGGCGCCGCCGTTCCGCACCGCGGAGTTCGAGATCATGTTCAACGGAGGCATCAGCAAGGCCGGGGAGATCATTGACCTGGGCGTGCAGTACGACCTCATTAAGAAGAGCGGGGCATTTTTCTCGTACGGCGATACGCGGCTGGGCCAGGGGCGGGAGAACGCCAGGCTGTTTCTCACGGAGCATCCCGAGATCGCGCTGGCGATAGAGGGGCGCATCCGCGCCACGGCGAAGTCGAGCATGCCGGGGCTGGTAGCGGCGGGGGCCGCGAAGGACGACGGGGGGGAGGAGTAACGGCGCATGGCGGCGGCAGGCGTCATGGGAGGAGACCCCCCTCCAGATTGCCACGCCCCGATGGAATCGGGGCTCGCAATGACAGGGCAGGCGTGGTGTGGCGACGGAGGGAAGGATGGGTGGACGGTGCTCGTCCGCCATCACGGTAGCATCGGGGCAAAGGAGGCCACATGGAAACGGCGAAGAAGGGCAAGCCGGACATGAGCACACGGGTGGCCCGCTTCCAGGCCCTGAAGCCCAGCTTGCAGGCCTTTGTCGATACACGCCTGCCTGAGCACCGGCGCGAGATTTTCAACGTCATTGGGCGCGGGGTGACCGAGGACGCATCGCTCCAGCCCGCCATCGCCGAGGCCGAGGGTTTCAATGTCACCTACATCAAAGCGGAGCCGGGCAAAGGAGCAGCCCTCCATGCCCACGCTACGGTGGAGGTATTCATCGCCATGTCCGGCCAGTGGGCCGTCTACTATGGAGATGAGGGCCGCGAGGAAATGGCCTTGGGGCCGTGGGATGTCGTTTCTGTGCCGGCTGGCGTCATGCGGGGTTTCCGCAACAGCGGCAAGCAGGACGCATATCTCATGGCGATTCTGGGAGGGACGGATGCGGGCCACGTCACATGGTCGCCGGATGTGCTGCGGAAGGCCCGCGGGACTGGCCTCGACCGGGATGCCAAGGGTAACCTGGTGGAGGACCGCTACTAGCAGGTTGTGTGAAGGGCAAGAGAGGCGGGGGAACGCTCGGTGCGGCGTTGACGCGTTTTGAAGCCCGCGCTATAGTATCGGACAAGATGCCATCATACCTCAGGTATGGGCTTTTCCTTCATCCAAGTGGGTCATGTGGGCGGCTTCGCTCGTTATCTTTTTCTCGTCCCTCCAAGGAGGAATGATGGATCGTCCCCAGTTCAAGACGATTCGCCGGGCGTACGGTTTTGACGAGATTGCGATTGTTCCCGGCGACGTGACGGTGAACCCCGATCAGACGAGCACCGAGTTGCATATTGGCGAGGTGACGCTCAGGATACCGATCTTCGCCGCGGCGCTGGATGCGTTGGTATCGCCGAAGACGGCGGCGCTGATGAGCGAGCTGGGCGGGCTGGCGGTGATGAACCTGGAGGGCTTGCAGACGCGGTACGACAAGCCGGACGAGGTGCTGGAGGAGATCGCCAAGGTTGCGCCGAAGGAAGCGACGACGACACTGCAAAGGCTGTACAGCGCACCAATCCAGGACAGGTACGTTGCCGACCGGGTGCGGGAGATCAAGCGGGCGGGAGCGCTCTGCGCCGTGTCCATGACGCCGGCGACGACGAAGCGTCTGGCAGCGGTGGCGGTGGAGGCGGGTGCGGACATCATTGTTGTTCAGTCCACAGTGACCACGGCGCGGCACATCTCCAAGAGTATGAAGGGCCTGGTGATCTCCGACCTAGTGCAGAGCATCAAGGCGCCGGTGCTGGTGGGCAACGCGGTGAGCTATAGCTCGTCGCTGGAGCTTATGGAGACGGGGATCGCCGGGCTGCTGGTGGGCGTAGGGCCGGGGGCTATTTGCACCACGCGGGAGGTCATCGGCGTGGGGGTGCCGCAGGTGACGGCGACGATGGACTGCGCTGCGGCGCGCGAGGAGTACTACCGCCGCACGGGGCGCTACGTGCCGATAATCACTGACGGCGGCATACGCACCGGCGGCGACCTGTGCAAGTCGTTCGCCAGCGGGGCGGACGGCGTCATGCTGGGGTCGCAACTGGCGGGGTGTACGGAAGCGCCGGGGCGCGGCTACTCCTGGGGCATGGCGAGCCCGCATATGGATCTGCCTCGGGGCACGCGGATCAAGGTGGGTCAGAAGGGGCCGTTAAAGAAGATTCTCTTTGGCCCGTCTACCACATCCGACGGCACGGAGAACTATGTGGGCGCGCTGAAGACGTGCATGGGCTACTGCGGCGCGGTGACTATCCGCGATTTGCAGCGTGCCGAGGTCATTGTGGCGCCGGCGATACGCACCGAGGGCAAGTATCTGCAGATGACGCAGAGCGTGAATTAGCGAGGGCCGGTTCACGAGGCAAATGTACGGGGCCAGTGCACGGTGCCAAGCGAAAGGGCCCAGGCAGCGGGCCAGGTTGAGGTGGCGCGCAGCAGGTCGGGGCACGATCCATAGGGAGGCGCATGCCAAGCAGCATATTTGTCGTCGGCTCGCTGGCGTACGACCGCATCATGGACTTCCCCGGCCGGTTTGCCGATCACATCATGCCGGACAAGATTCACGTGCTCAACGTGAGCTTCACGGTGAACAGCATGGTGGAGCGCCCCGGCGGCACGGCGGGCAACATCGCCTATGCGCTGACGCTGCTGGGGGAGCAGCCTACGATTGTGGCGACGATCGGCCACGATTACCATCGCTACTTCAAGTGGATGGACGTGCACCGTGTATCGCACACGAGCGTGCGGATCGTGGAGGAGGAGTTCACGGCGTCGGCGTATATCACCACGGACCAGGCGGACAATCAGATCACGGGGTTCAACCCCGGGGCGATGAAGCACCAGTGTCACTACGACGTGGTCGCGGCGGACCCCAAGCGCAGCCTGGGGATCATCGCGGCGGGGAACGTGGCGGACATGGCGCACTACAGCGACCGGTTTCGCGCGCTAGGCGTCCCCTTTATCTTCGACCCGGCGCAGTCGCTGCCGGCGTGGGACAAGGCGGAGCTAGCGCGGTGCCTCGCGGGAGCGCGGGTGCTGGTCTCCAACGATTATGAGCTGGCGATGATCTGCGAAAAGACGGGCTTGGACAAGGCGGCGCTGCTCAAGCGGGTGGGGGCGATCGTGACCACGCGAGGGGAGCATGGGTCTGTGGTGGCGACGGAAAAGGGCGAGAGCGTTGTTGGGGTGGCGAAGCTGGAGCGGCCGCCGGTTGACCCCACCGGCGCAGGGGATGCGTACCGCGGGGGGGTGATCAAGGGCATGCTGGAAGGGAAGCCGCTGGAAGAGGCGGCGCGCATGGGGTCAGTGTGCGCCTCTTTCTGCGTGGAAGTGCAGGGGACGCAGGCGTACAGCTTTAGCGCGGAGCAGTTCCAGGCACGGCATCGCGCGTCGTACGGGGGCTAGGGCAGCGGCGGGCCGAAGCAGACGAAGGCGCCGGAGGGATCGCGCAGGACGGGACGGCGTGCGGTGCACGCGCCGGTGTTCAACGGCCCGTAGATGTGGGGAAACAGCTCCGGCTCACCGCCGGACTCGTCCTTGATGGGGGCGACTACCAGCGCGCGGCTGATTTCTAGTGCAACTAGGTCCTGGACGTGGCGGAACTTGCGGTTGGCAACCCGTAGCGTCTGGGCCTCGCTGCCGGAGGCATGGATAAAACCTTCCTTGTCCAAGCTTGTTGTGACAAATGTTGCCGGGGCAAGGAAGCGATCTGATTCCTCGCGCGACATGAGGAGATAGAGCACGCCCGTGGGCATGGCTAGGTGTTCTCGTTTTGGAAGCGACCGGCGTAGCCGCGGCCGGCGGGCGAGGCCAGGGAGAAGAAGACGAGCTGTATGATGCGGGCGTCGCGTTCGAGGGTGATGCCGTGGGGGTTGTACACGGTGAGGAGGCTCTGGGAGCGCCCGGAGTAGCCGGCATCCCACACGGCGGTGTGGAGGGCGGCGCCGCAGCGTAGCAGGCTGGAGCGTGTGCGCCCCAGCGCGGCGAGGTCGAGCGGCAGGTGGACGATCTCATTGAACGTCACCAGGTACGGCCCCGGCAGGAGTTGCACCGCGTCAGCAGCGTCGAAGGGCAGCGGCGATAGGGCGGCGAGGACGCGGCGCTCGTTGGAGAAATCAATGGCGCCGGCGCTGGAGTAGGAGGAGACGTCGCGTAGGGTGAGGTCTATGCCGTTGGGCTGCACCTGCGTGGCGATGTCCACCGCCTGCTCCAGGAGCGGAGGCGTGGCGGCGATGCGTTGCAGCAGCGCTTGGCGGTCGAGGAGTCCGGAGGGCATGGAGAGATGATAGCGGGAAGCAGGAGGCGTGCCAAGACGCGGATTGAGGGTGCGCGCGCCCGATGAGCGTTTTAGCGAGGGAGACGATGCGCCGTGCGGCCTAGTCCGTAGTGTGTCAACTTGACGTTTGCCCCATTGTCCCGTGCCTAGGATGCTGCCGCGCAGCACTGGCTAACCTCGTTGCTCCCACCCGCCCACCCCTGACGTTGCAAGAGGAAACGGGGGCACATCCCCCGTACCCTCTCTGGACTCTCCCTGCTGCCGGGATTCTGCTAGCGAACTGATACACCACTGCCTAGCCCCACTTCTTGACTGCGGCGGCGATGTCCGGTCCCGCCTTGGCCAGGTCTTCGCTGGTCATGACGAGGGTGAGCGAGAGGTCCGCGTTGAACTGGAGCAAGAAAGGCTCGACTTTGCCGGGCATGTCGCTGGCGTTCTGGATGTTGATAACTAAGTAGGCGCAGCGCTGGCCGTCTTCCAAGGCGAAGTAGGCGGCTTCCGGCTTAAGGTTAGCCAGTAACTCCTGCATCTTGTGGCCGAAGTTGGGATCCTTGATGGCGGCGTTGCCTTTTTCTACGTCCATCTTCATTTTCATCAGAAAGCGCATGGTGCTCCTTTTAGCAACTCCGCCGGCCAGGCGGTCCAGGCCGATAGCGCAGGCAGTGTTTCTAGGCGTGCGGTTTGGGCGTGTCAATGTGTCATGTGGTTCAGGGACGGTCACGCCGCCACGGCAACGCCAAGGGAGGCGGGAAGCGGCTCAGGCGGCGTCCGCGGTGCGCACGGCGGCGATGAAGGAGCGGATCTTGGCGACGTCTTTGACCTTGTCCGTCTCCACACCGCTGGAGACGTCCACGCCCCAGGGTCGCACGGTGCGCACGGCCTCGACGACGTTCTCCGGGGTGAGGCCACCGGCGAGGAGTATCTGATAGGACACCGAGAGTTGGGCGGCGATGGTCCAGTCGGCAAGGGCGCCGGCGCCGCCGTAGCGGCCAGCGACGTGGCTATCGAGGAGGGGGATGGCGTGTGCTTGGCGCAGGGCGGCGAGGGTGCGGCCCGCGGTGGCGGCGGCGACCCGCTCCGGCAGGTTGGGAGGGATGCGCACGGCCTTGATGACAGGGACGGCCATCTGCTCCAGGTAGTCTTCGTCTTCATCGCCGCTGAGTTGTACGAGGTCGAGCGCAAGGTCAGCGGCGATGGCGTTCACACCGGCGACGGGGGCGTTGACGAAGACGCCGGCGAATTTGGGCAGTGCGGCGCTGGAGCCCTGACGCACGGCTGCGATGATCTCCCGAGCCTGAGATGGAGCGATGCGGCGGTGGCTTTCGGCGAACATCAGGCCAATGAAATCGGCGCCCGCATCGGCAGCAGCGAGGGCATGTTCGGGGCGGGTGACGCCGCAGATTTTTACCTTAGTCATGGCGCTGTAAGAGTTCGCGGAGGAGCAGGCCTGGGTCGGGCGCGGTCATGAGCGCTTCGCCGATGAGGAAGGCATTGACGTTCCACGCGGCGAGGCGGGCGACGTCCGCCGGCGTCTTGATGCCGCTTTCGCTGACGACGATGCGGTCGCGGGGGATGGCGGGACGCACGCGCTGCGTCGTCTCCAGGTGTGTCTCGAAGGTGCGGAGATCGCGGTTGTTGATGCCGATGATGTGGGCGCCCGTGGCAAGGGCACGCTGGGCTTCGGGGATATCGTGCACCTCCACGAGGCAGGCGAGGGAAAGCGAATGGGCGAGGGCGAGCAGGTCGGAAAGCTCGGCGTCTGTGAGGCAGGCGACGATGAGCAAAAGGGCGTCGGCGCGGGCGGCGCGGCTTTCGTACACCTGGTAAGGGTCAAGGATGAAGTCCTTGCGGAGGAGCGGAGGGCATGCGTTGCCGAGGGCGTCCTTGATCTGTCCCAAGTACTCCAGGCGGCCCATGAAATGCTGCTCTTCGGTGAGGACGGAGATGGCGGCGGCGCCGTTGTGGGTGTAGCTGCGGGCGACGGCGACGGGGTCGGCGTTGGGGGCGATGGGCCCGCGCGATGGGGATGCCTTTTTGAACTCGGCGATGACCTGGATGCCGGGGCGGCGCAGCGAGGCGGCGAAATCGAGGGGCGCGGGCGCGGCGGCGGCACGGGCCTGCATCTGCGCCAGCGGCACGAGCTGCATCTGGGCGCGCAGGCCGGCGCGGCGGCGTTCGATGATGGTGTCGAGGTAGGTGGGCATCTTATGCTAGCGTCTGCGTCAGCTTGACATAAGCATCTAGCTTTGTCAGGGCTGCGCCGGAGTCGAGGAGGCGTGCGGCAAGGGGGATGCCGTCGTTGATGCTGGGTGCTGCGCCGCCCACATAGAGCGCGGCGGCGGCGTTGGCGAGCAGGGCGTCGCGCTTGGGGCCGGCGGCGCCGCGAAAGAGGTCGCGGATGATGGCGGCGTTGTGATGCTTGTCGCCGCCGGCGAGCTGCTCGATGGTGGCAGACGGCAAGCCGAGCGATTGCGGGGTGATGACAGAGGTGGTGACGCCGGCGCCGCGCACCTCGTGGATGGTGGTGGGCGCGCCCAGGGAGATTTCGTCGAGGCCGTCCTGGCCGTGGACGACGAGGGCATGCTCGACGCCGAGGCGGGGCAGGACGGCGGCCATGAGGGGGGCGAGATCGGCGCGGGCCACGCCCAGCACTTGCCGGGTAGCGCGGGCCGGATTGGCCAGCGGGCCAAGGATGTTGAAGACGGTGCGCACGCCGATTTCGCTGCGGACGGGCGCGGCGTGCTTCATGGCGGGGTGGTATGCGGGGGCGAAGAGGAAGGCGAAGCCGATGCGCTCGATGCAGAGGCTGGCCTGCTCAGGGGTGAGGGCGATGCGGGCGCCGAGGGCTTCGAGGACATCGGCGCTGCCGCAGAGGCTGGAGGCGGAACGGTTGCCGTGCTTGGCGACGCGGATGCCCGCGGCGGCGGCGACGAAGGCGGCGGCGGTGGAGATGTTGAAGGTGCCGGAGCCGTCGCCGCCGGTGCCGCAGGTGTCGAGCAGCGGGCCGGGCACGCTGACGGGGAGGGCGCGGTCGCGCATGACGCGGGCCATGCCGAGGACTTCGCCGGCAGTCTCGCCCTTCATGCGCAGGGCGATGAGGAAGGCGGCGAGTTGCGCCGGGGTTGTCGCGCCGTCCATGATCTCGGCCATGACGGCCTGGGACTGCGCCTCGGAGAGGGAGCGTCGTTCGACGAGTTGGGCGATGGCGTCTTTGATCATGGGCGATTACCGGCGCTGAAGTTAGTCGATGTCTAGGTGACTTTCGAGTGCTGATAAAACCTGTAGCCGCACAAGGGGCGTTTCCAGGAAACCGATGCGCTTCAAGAAGCGCTTTTTGGAGACGGTGCGAATCTGGTGCGCAAGCACAATAGAATCGGCTGACAGGCCTGCTATTCCTTTATGCAGGAGTGCTTCTCCGGAGTAGAGTTTGCGGCCCTTCTTTCGCGAGGTGATAGGGAGGACGGTCACAACCGCCATAGTCTCGTTGAAATCCTCGCTGCTGATTGCCAGCACGGGACGGGTTCCTGCTTGTTCGGAGCCAACCACAGGATCAAGCCTGGTTAAAAAGATGCCCCACCGCCAAGGTGCGCTCATCGGATCATCCGGGCGGTTTCGGCATCGGCATAGACAAAGTCCCTCATTACCTCTTCGACATCGGCGAGAAAGAGCGGGTCTTTGCTGGCGGCCAACAGAGATTTGCGGCGTTTCTCACGCTTGGCCTGCTTAACTTTTTCCCGCAGCGCCGTCTCGAAAAAGGCGCTCTGCGACTTCGCCTCCCCTTCACCTACAAGCTGCTGGATGTCACGAACAAGGGCGGCATCGAGAGAGAGGGTTATCTTTTTCCGTCGCTGGCTTACCACGAAGCTCCTTTCACTCCCTGGCGAATAGTATGGTATAGAATACCATACTATTACGCCATCTTCAAAAAGTTACGCAGCAGGTCCTTGCCCACAGTGGTGAGGATGGATTCGGGGTGGAACTGCACGCCTTCGACGGGGTAGCGCTTGTGGCGCACGCCCATGATGACGCCGCCTTCGGTGCGGGCGGTGACTTCGAGGGTGTCGGGCACGGTGGCGGGCTGGATGGCGAGGGAGTGGTAGCGGATGGCCTCGAACGGGTTGGGCAGGCCGGCGAAGACACCTTTGCCATCGTGATGGATGGGCGAGGTCTTGCCGTGGACGATTTCGCCGGCGCCGGCGACGGTGGCGCCGTAGGTGTGGCCTATGCACTGGCAGCCGAGGCAGACGCCGAGCAAGGGGATGGTGGGGCCGAACTGGCGGATGACATCGTTGCAGACGCCGGCTTCGGCGGGCGTTTTGGGGCCGGGGGAGATGACGATGCGCTCGGGCTTGAGGAGGGCGATTTCTTCGAGGGTGATGGCGTCGTTACGGACGACGCGCACGTCGTCGGCGAGTTCGCAGAGGTACTGGTAGAGGTTGTAGGTGAAGGAGTCGTAGTTGTCTATGAGGAGGATCATATGGTGCGTTCTTCTCTATGTTTCACTTGTGTCTGAACCAGGTGGCGGTAGGGTGCGAACCATCCCCCTGGCCTCCTTTCCTTCGGGGGACACAGGACAGGCTCTTTCCGGGAAGGGGGTGAAATTGGGGACACCCCAAACCCCGGCAGGGGACTCGCGGGTCCCCTGCACCATCCGTCGGTCGGGCCGACACGGGCTACGGCGTGCGCGGGAGCGGAGAGGAAATCCATGATGTCACTCCTCTTTGGCCACGCCGATGGTGTCCGAGCCATCGAGGAAGATGGTGTGGCCGGAGATATAGGAGCCTTGCTCAGAGCAGAGGAAGATGCAGAGGTTGGCGACGTCTTGGGGCTGGCAGACGCGGCCGAAGGGGAACTTCGACCCCAGGCTGGAGAGATCGGCGCCGAGGGTGTGGCGCACCAGGCGCTTGCCCATGTCCGTCTCCACGACGCCGCAGGCGATGGAGCTGACGCGGATGTT
This sequence comes from Dehalococcoidia bacterium, assembly GCA_009693015.1. Taxonomy (GTDB): domain Bacteria; phylum Chloroflexota; class Dehalococcoidia; order SHYB01; family SHYB01; genus SHYB01. The sequence continues at coordinate 12,908 of SHYB01000029.1, read as the reverse complement.
GTGCTCGCGCTCTTCCTTGGCCATGACCTCGGCCATCTTTTCCATGGCGATCTTGGCGGCGGCGTAGGGGCCATGCTTGGGCGGGGCCATGTGGGGGCTGGCGGAGGAGAGGAAGTGGATATCGCCGCGGGGGTTTTTGCGGAGGTGGGGGATGCAGGCCTTGGAGAAGTAGAACCCGCCGAAGAGGTGGGTGTCCACGACCTGGCGCATCTCTTCGATGGGGGTATCCGCCAGGGTGTTGCCACGGGAGACGATGCCGGCGTTGTTGATAAGGATGTCCAGCTTGCCGAAAGTCTGCGCCGCCTGTGCCGCCATCTTGACCGCGCCGTCGTAATCGGTGACGTCGCACTGGACGGCGAAGGCTTTTCTGCCAAGAGCCGTGATTTCTGCCACGGTGGCTTGCGCTGCTTGGGCATCGCGGCGGTAGTTGATGGCGACGTCGGCGCCTTCGCGGGCGAAGGCGAGGGCGATGGCGCGGCCGATGCCGCGGCCGCCGCCGGTGACGATTGCTGCGCGTCCTTGGAGTTTCACGGCGTTACTCCTAATGTACGACGAATCTGTTGCAGGGTAGGAGCAGAGTCACGTTTGAGATGGAAGGAACCATCCCCCGTGCCCCCTTCCTTTCCTGGAAGGGGGTGAAGAACGGGTTCAAGGGGGAGTCCCCCTTGAACCCCCGAGCAAAGGGGTTGCACCCCTCTGCACTCTCTGCGAGTAAATCTTGTTGCAACACCTGGTGAAGCGCTTGGCGGAAAGTCTGCAAGTGTTGGACCAAAGCCGAGCTTCATGTGGCGGGAACCTCCTGGCGTTGCAGCGCGGGGCCGTAGCGCAGGTCGAGGGCTTCGGCCTCGTCGATGGCGCGGAGCAGGGCCGCGGCTTTGTGCAACGTCTCCTGGTATTCGAAGCCGGGCTGGCTATCGTAGACGATGCCGCCGCCGGCCTGGATGTAGGCCACGCCGTCCTTGGCGACCATGGTGCGGAGGGCGATGCAGGTGTCCATGTTGCCGGAGAAATCGAAGTAGCCCACGGCGCCGGAGTAGGGGCCGCGCTGGTGCGGCTCAAGCTCGGCGATGATCTCCATGGCGCGGATTTTGGGGGCGCCGGAGACGGTGCCCGCGGGGAAGCAGGCGCGAAGGGCGTCGTAGGAGGTCTTGCCGGGGGCGAGCGTACCGGTGACGCGGGAGACGATGTGCATGACGTGGGAGAAGCGCTCGATGTCCATGAGCTGGTTGACGACGACGGTGCCGGGGACGCTGACGCGGCCGACGTCGTTGCGTCCAAGGTCCACGAGCATGACGTGCTCGGCGCGCTCTTTTTCATCGGCAAGGAGCTCTTTGGCGAGGGCGGCGTCCTCGGCCTCCGTGTTGCCGCGCTGCCGCGTGCCGGCGATGGGGTTGGTGGCGATGCGGTCGCCCTCGACGCGCACGAGCATCTCAGGCGACGCGCCCACAAGCTGGAAGCCGCCCATGTCCAGGTAGAACATGTAGGGCGAGGGGTTGACCATGCGCAGGGCGCGGTAGATATCGAAGGGGTGGGCGGAGGTGGCGCGCCGCAGTCGCTGGGAGATCACCGTTTGGATGATATCGCCGGCGACAATGTATTCTTTCGCCTGCATCACCATGTCGCGATGTTGCGCCTGGGTGATGTTGGATTGCGGCGCAGGCGAGGGGCCGGAGCGCGGGACGGCGCGCTGCGGGGCAGGCATCGGTTGCGCCAGGCGGCCGACGATGGCGTCTATGCGGCGGCAGGCGGCGTGGTAAGCGGCAGGGATATCGCCGTCACATCGGGCGTGGCTGACGACGATGATCTTGCGCTTGAGGTGATCGAAGACGAGGATGGTGTCGGTGAAGAGGAAGACGGACTCGGGGAGGGCGTTGGGATCGGGCGCCGGGGTGGGGAGGCGCTCGAAATAGCGCATCGTTTCGTAGGCGAGGTAGCCCACGGCGCCGCCTAAAAACCGCGGCAGGCCTTCGAGGTGGACGGCGTGGGAGCGTGCGAGTTCCTGCTGGATGGCGAGCAAGGGGTCAAGTGCGCCCTGGTCTTCCGCGCCTAAGGCAGGAGGCGCGCCTACGGGCACGCCGCTGCGCACGACTTTATACGGCTCGGTGCCGATGAAGCTGTAGCGGGCGACGCGCTCGCCGCCTTCGACGCTCTCCAAAAGGAAGGAGTAGGGGCCGCGGGAGACCTTGAGGTAGGCGGAGACGGGCGTCTCCATATCGGCGAGGATTTCGCGATAAACGGGGACGAGGTTGCCCTGGCGGGCGAGGGTTTTCACTTGTTCGAGCGTGGGCTGGTGCATGGTTTTCTCCTGGCGAACGTCACACGGCGCGGGTGCGGTGCATGTGCGTTTGCCAGCGGTCGCGAGAGCCGCAGGAGTGAGGGATTGGTTGATGTGTGGAACGGTGCATGAGGCTAGTCCAGGTAGATGAGGCGCATGGCGGTGCGCACCTCGAGCATGGTCTGCGCGGCGATTGCCCTGGCGCGGCGCGTGCCGTCGAGGAGCGCGGCAGCGACGTCGTCGCGGCGCTGTTCGTAGTAGGCGCGGCGCTCGCGGATGGGGTCGAGGAAGGCGTTGAGGGCCACGGCGAGCTTTTTCTTCACTTCCACGTCGCCGACCTTGCCCTGGACGTAGCGCTCCTTGAGTTCGTCCACCTCGGCCTTGTTGGGGTTGAAGGCATCGTGGTACATGAAGACGGGGTTGCCCTCCAGGTGGCCGGGGTCGGTGGCGCGGAGGCGGGCAGGATCGGTGTACATGCGGCGCACGCGCTCGGTGACGGCGGCGGCATCGTCGGAAAGGTGGATGCAGTTGTCCAGGCTCTTGCTCATCTTGGCCTGGCCGTCCGTGCCCATGAGGCGGGGGATGCGGCCCACGAGCGCCTTGGGCTCAGGGAAGACCTCGCCGTAGAGGCGGTTGAACTTGCGGGCGATTTCGCGGGTCATTTCGATGTGGGGGATCTGGTCTTCGCCCACGGGCACGAGGTGCGCCTTGGGCAGGAGGATATCGGCGACCTGGCTGACGGGGTAGGTGTAGAAGCCCACGGACATGCTTTCGCTTTCCAGGCGCTGCATTTCCGTCTTGAGCGTGGGGTTGCGCTCCAGGCGTCCCATGGGGGTGATCATGGAGAGCAGCAGGGTAAGCTCGGCGTGCTCGGGGACGTAGGACTGGATGACGAAGGCGTTGTCCGTGGGGTTGAGGCCGACGGACAACCAGTCCAGCGCTACGTCAAGGACGGACTTGCGGATGCGGTCTATTTCTTCGATGTGGTCGCCGAGGGCCTGGTAGTCGGCGATGAGGAAGAAGCATTCGTACTGCTCCTGAAGGCGGAGCCAGTTTTCCAGCGCGCCGATGTAGTGGCCCAGGTGGAGGGCGCCGGTGGGCCGGATGCCGGTGAGGATGCGTTGTTTGGTTGGCGCCATGCTCTAGTTACCTCTTGGCAGACCTCGTTGCTCCCACCCGCCCACCCAGTGAGGTTGTAAGAAAGGACAGGGGCACATCCCCTGTACCTCTGCCAAAGAGGGGCGACGCCCCTCTTTGGAAACACCCTCGGAGGAGGAGGAGTGCACTTCTTGCCGCACCTGCTATGTGGTGACGCTTGCCCATACAAATACAAAACCCCATCCCAGAAGGGACGGGGTTGTTCCCGCGGTACCACCCTTTTTCCCCGATTCGGCATCGGGGCGCTTGTGAGGTACGGCCCCCTAAGGGGGAAATACCCTGGGCGTTGGTTACGGCGCCCGCTCCGGCGCTCCCTACTGCCCGCCGGAGGCGGAGTTCAGGGCGCGGCTCCCGAGTCCATTCGCCCGCTGCGCCTGCGCCGGTTCACACCATACCCGGCTCTCTGGGGCACCGCTTACGGGGTACTTGTCTCGTTCACAGCCTTTGCATTGAGAAGCGTAGCAGGGGAAAGCGGGGGATGTCAAACGGCCTACCGCCAGTCAAACACCGCCAGCGCATTATCGCGGAGGTAGCGGCGGAGGATGTCTTCGCTACGGAAGGGGAGGGCCAGCGCTTGCTCGATGAAGCGGTCGAAGCCGGCGAGGGGCCAGTCGGCGGAGAACATAACTTTGTGGGAGCCGCGGGTGTTCATGTACTGGATGACCTCGGGGGCGATGTGCTTGGGGGAGTAGGCCGAGGTCATGAGGTAGAGGTTGGCGAACTTTTCCATGAGGCGGATGAGCAGGGACTCCCAGGGATGGCCCATGTGCGCGGCGACGATCTTGAGATCGGGGAAGTCGAGGCAGAGCTCTTCCAGGTAGCGGGGGTCCTGGCAGGCGATGGAGCCGTACAGCGGGCCGGCGATGCCGACGTTGATGGTGACGGCGATGTTTAGCTCGGCGCACTTGGCGTAGAGGGGGTAGAGCAGGTTATCGTTGTAGGGGATTTGCGTGGCGAAGGGCACGACTTTCAACACGCGCAGGCGGCCGTGCTTGGCCCAGCCTTCGAGTCGGCGCACGGCGTCCATGATGCCGCGCGGGTTGCGGAGGGCGCGCACGCTGTTGAACCCCGCGGCGGCGATGAAGCGCTGCGGGTGTTGCGCGGCGATCTCCAGCACCTCTTCCGCGCTGGGCTGGCGCACGGTGGGGTATTCGGGGAACTCCGCGCCGTAGGTAGTGAGGACGGCCTTCTCTACGCCGGCGCGGTCCATCTCGGCGATCATCGCTTCGACGGAGTAGCCGCGCTGCATTTCGTCGAGGCGCCCGAACTGGCGGGCGATGGCCTGGTATTCCGGGGAGACGCGGATAAGCTCGGCGTGATGGGGGAGGTGGAGGTTGACCCATGGGTCGACGACGGCGATGCGCTGCGGCGATGGAGAGGGCATGGGGAAGTTATAGCACGGCGAGAGGCGTGGAGGAAGCGTGGAGTGCTGGCCTCACCCTAGCCCTCTCTATCCGAGATGGAGAGGGGATTCGTGCCGCCGCTCAATAGCATCAGGTCTCGCCCCCTGGTGATTAGGGTGTCCCTAACGAGGTGAGGAAGCGCTGGAACCCTAGTTGGCGGCACTGACCACGAGGGCGCGGGCGGCCTTGGTGCGCACCAGCAAATCCGCAATGGACGTACCGTCAAGGATGCGCTGGACGGCGTCCTCCACCTCGCTCCAGATCTCGCGCTGGCCGCAGCCTGCGAGGTGGTTGCAGGACTCGGGCGCTTCCAGGCAGCCGACGATGGTTTCGTTGCCGCCGAGGGAGCGCATGACCATGCCGAGGGTGACTTGGGCAGGGTCGCGGGCGAGGGCGTGACCGCCGAGGGGGCCGCGGACGCTGCGCACGAGACCGTCTTTGGCGAGGGTGAGGAGGAGGCGGTCGAGGAAGGACTGGGGGATGTGCTGGCGCAGGGAGATATCGGCGGAGCGCACGGCAGGCTCCTGGGCGTGCTCGGCGAGGTCAAGCAGGGCGCGGACGCCGTAGTCAACCTTGATGGGGATATGCATATCGCTTCCTCCTCCGCTACTCCGTGCTGATCTTCTGGGCCTTGCCCTCCAGCGCGGCGTTGAGGGTGTGCCAGGAGAGGCTGGCGCACTTCACCCGCGCGGGGAACTCGGCGACGCCGGAGAGCACTTCGAGATCGCCCAGGTCGTCAGAGTCGTATGGCTCGCCGACGTCGCGGGTGACCATCTTGTGGAAGGCGCCGAAGATTTCTTCGGCTTGCTCGATAGTTTTGCCTTTGATGCTTTGCGTCATCATGCTGGCGGAGGCGCGGGAGATGGCGCAGCCGGTGCCTTGGAAGCCGAGGTCTTCGATGAGATCGCCGCGCATCTTGAGGTATAGGGTGATGCGGTCGCCGCAGAGGGGGTTGTAGCCCTCCGACTGGTGGGTGGCCCCTTCCAGCTTCTTGAAGTTGCGGGGGCGGCTGTTGTGGTCCAGCACCATCTCCTGGTAGAGCTCGCGCAGCTCAGACATTAGCGTAAGACCTCGGCCACTTTGTGCAGGCCGCGCACGAGGGCGTCCAGGTCGGCGGCGGTGTTGTAGAGCGAGAGGGAGGCGCGCGCGGTGGCGGGCAGGCCGAAGCGGTCCATGACGGGCATGGTGCAGTGATGCCCGGCGCGGATGGCGATGCCTTCTGTGTCCAGGATGGTGCCCACGTCATGGGGGTGCACGCCCTCCACCACGAACGATAGGATGCCGGCTTTTTCCCGCGCTGTGCCGATCATGCGCACCTTGGGCAGCTCTGCGAGGAGGGTTGTGCCGTACTGCAGGAGGCGCTGCTCGTGGGCGGCGATGGCGTGCAGGCCGACGCTTTGGACGTAGGCGATGGCGGCGCCGAGGCCGATGACGCCTTCAATATGCGGCGTGCCTGCCTCGAACTTGTGGGGGAGGTGGTTGTAGGTGGTGTGCTCAAAGGTGACGGAGCTGATCATATCGCCGCCGCCCTGGTAGGGAGGCATGGCCTCTAGGAGCGCCTGCTTGCCGTAGAGGACGCCGATCCCCGTGGGGCCGAAGAGCTTGTGGCCGGAGAAGGCAAGAAAATCGCAATCGAGCGATTGCACGTCTATGGGGGTGTGGGCCACGGACTGCGCCGCGTCCAGCAGCACGACTGCGCCGACTGCGTGGGCCAGTTCGATGATGCGCCGCACAGGGTTGATGGTGCCCAGGGAGTTGGAGATGTGGACGATGGACACGAGCTTGGTGCGCGGACTCAGGAGCTTTTCGAACTCGTCCATGAGCAATTCGCCGCGGTCGTTGATGGGGATGACGCGCAGGCGGGCGCCCTTTTCCTGGCACAGCATCTGCCAGGGTACGATGTTGGAGTGGTGCTCCATCGCCGAGACGATGATCTCGTCGCCCTTGCTGATGTTGGCGCGGCCGTAGCTGGCGGCGACGAGGTTGAGGCCTTCCGTGGTGCCGCGGGTGAAGATGATCTCCCTGGTGGTGTGCGCGCCGATGAACTGGCGTACTAAGCCGCGGGCGGATTCGTACTTGCGCGTGGCGACCTCTGACAGATGGTGCACGCCTCGATGTATGTTGGAGTTCTCTTCCGTGTAGTAGCGCTGGATGGCCTCAATGACGGCGCGGGGCTTCTGGGTGGTGGCGGCGTTGTCCAGGTAGATGAGGGGCTTGCCGTGCACCTGGGTGGCGAGGATGGGGAAGTCGTCGCGGATGCGGGCGATGTCCAGCGTGGCGGAAGGCGTGGCAGCGGTCATGCCGGGACCTCGGCATGGCTGGCGGCGAGCGGGAGGGCCAGGCGGCGGTCGAGCCAGGTGCGCAGCGGAGCAATGGCGAGCGACTGGATGATCTCTGAGGCGAATGCCTGCACCAGCAAGGATCGCGCGGCGTCGCGGGGCAGGCCGCGGGACATGAGGTAGAAGAGGGCGGACTGGTCGAGCTCACCGGCGGTGGCGCCGTGGCTGCAACGGACGTCGTCGGTGAGGATCTCCAGGCTGGGCTTGGCGTCAATCTCCGCGCCGCGGGAGAGGAGCAGGTTCTTGCTGCGCTGCACGGCGTCGGCCTTCGTCGCCCCTTGGCGCACGAGCACGCGGCCCACGAAGACGGCGCGGGACTGGCCGTCGAGGATGCCTTTGTAGATCTGGCGGCTGGTGGTGTGTGGCGCGGCGTGGTCGACGCTGAGGGTGTTATCGAGATGCTGTGAGCCGGCGGTGAGGGAGAGGCCGGAGAGATTGCAGGATGCGCCGGGGGAGGCGAGGAGGATGGCGAGGTTGTTGCGTGCGAGGGCCGCGCCCGAGGAGATGGAGGCGGAGGTGAAGGCGCTGTCCTGCGCCTGGCGCACGCAGGTCCCGCCGACGTGGTAGGAAGCCGCGCCTTCCAGCATGAGCTTGGCGTGGGCGATCTGGGCGCTGGGCGCGGCGACAATTTCGGTGACGGCGTTGGTGAAATAGGCGGCGCCGGAGGCGGAGACGAAGGTTTCGATGATCGCGGCGCGGCTGCGGTCGCCGGCGAGAACCAGCGTGCGCGGGTGCGCGGCGATGGCGCCGGCGCCATCGGTGACGACGTGGAGGATGTGCACCGGTTCTTCCAGCACAGCACCGGGAGGGATGATGAGCACAGCGCCATCGGCGAGGAAGGCGGTGTTGAGGGCGACGAAGGCGTCGTCAGTCCAGGAGGCGATGTGGCCGAGGTGCGGCTCGAGCGCTGCGGGGTCGGTAGCGAGGGCGTGGGCCAGGGTGTGGAGGCGCACGCCGCGAGGGAGGGAGTCGCAGGAGGAGAGCCTGGCGTTGTAGCGCCCGTCGACAAAGACGAGGCGGGGCCAGGCATCGCGCCAGGGGGCAAGGCGCTTGAGGTGCGCCAGCGTGGCTGCGCCTGCGGCGGCGTCGTGGGCGAGCGCGGCCTGGGCGATGGGGGCGACGCTGGTGTACTTCCACGGCTCGTTGCCGCGGCGCGCGGTGGGAAAGCCGAGGTGGGCGAATCGCTGCATGGCGTTGCGGCGCAAATCGCGGAGCCAGGCAGGCTGTTGCGCGCTCTGGCTCGCAAGCGAGTCGTAGGCGGACTGGTATGGGCTGGTGGGGGGGGCTGTTACGGTTGGCATATTCGGGGAGAGGCTCACGCTTGGGGGGACACGCTAACTCTTGGCGGGCTGGGCGCTTTCCACGGCCTGGCGGATGCGCTCGTAGCCCTCGCGCTCCAGCTCCAGGGCAAGCTCGCGGCCGCCGGAGCGCACGAGGCGTCCATCCACGAGGACGTGGACGAAATCGGGGACGATGTAATCGAGCAGGCGCTGGTAGTGGGTGACGATGACGATGGCATTATCGGCGCGGCGGAGGGCGTTGACGCCGGCGGATACGGTGCGGAGGGCGTCAATATCCAGGCCGGAATCAGTCTCATCGAGCAGCGCGAGGGTCGGTTCGAGCAGGGCCATCTGGAGGATTTCGTTGCGCTTCTTTTCGCCGCCGGAGAAGCCTTCGTTGACGGAGCGCGTGGTGAAGGAGGGGTTCATCTCCACCAGCGCCATCTTCTCCTTGAGCAGCTTGTTGAACTCCTTGAGCTCCAGCTCCGGCAGGCCGCGATGCAGACGTCCGGCGTTGAGGGCGGAACGGAGGAACTGGGAGTTGCGCACGCCGGGGACTTCCACGGGGTACTGGAAGGCGAGGAAGAGGCCTTCGCGGGCGCGAAGATCGGGCGTCATGGCGAGGAGGTCCTTGCCGCGGTAGCGGACGCTGCCGCCGGTGACGGCGTAGGCGGGGTGCCCGGCGATGACGTTGGCGAGGGTGCTCTTGCCGGAGCCGTTAGGCCCCATGATGGCATGCACCTCGCCTGTGTGGACGGTGAGGTCCACTCCCTTGAGGATTTCCTTGCCGGCGATGGAGGCGCGGAGGCCGGCGACTTGGAGGAGGGGAGAAGGGCTCATCGGGAAATGTCCTTACCCTACCGCGCCTTCAAGGCTGACCTTGAGCAACTGGGAGGCCTCGACGGCGAACTCCCAGGGTAGTTCCTTGAAGATTTCGCGGCAGAAGCCGTTGATGATCATGAAACGCGCGTCCTCTTCAGAGATGCCGCGCTGCATGCAGTAGAAGAGCTGGTCGTCGGAGACCTTGGAGGTGGAGGCTTCATGTTCCACCTGCGCCGTGGGGTTGCGCACCTCAATGTAGGGGACGGTGCTGGCGCTGCAGGCGCTGCCGAGGAGGAGGGAATCGCACTGGGTGTAGTTGCGGGCGTGCTCCGCGCCGGGGAGGATGCGCACCAGGCCGCGGTAGGTGTTCTGGCCGCGCCCGGCGGAGATGCCTTTGGAGATGATGGTGCTGCGGGTGTTCTTGCCCAGGTGGATCATCTTGGTGCCGGTGTCCGCCTGCTGGCGGTTGTTCACCAGGGCGACGGAGTAGAACTCGCCGACGGAGTCATCGCCCTGGAGGATGACGCTGGGGTACTTCCAGGTGATGGCGGAGCCGGTCTCCACCTGTGTCCAGGAGATCTTGGACTTGCGGCCCAATGCCTTGCCGCGCTTGGTGACGAAGTTGTATACGCCGCCTTTTCCTTCGGCATCGCCGGGGAACCAGTTTTGCAGCGTGGAGTACTTGATTTCGGCGTTGTCTAGGGCCACGAGCTCCACCACCGCGGCATGCAGCTGGTTGCGCTTGCGGGAGGGCGCGGTGCAGCCTTCCAGGTAGCTCACGTATGCGGATTCGTCAGCGACGATGAGGGTGCGCTCGAACTGGCCGGTGTCGGCCTGGTTGATGCGGAAGTAGGTCATCAGCTCTACGGGGCAGCGCACGCCCTTGGGGATGTAGGCGAAGGAGCCATCGCTGAAGACGGCGGCGTTGAGGGCGGCGTAGAAGTTATCGGTGTAGGGCACTACGGAGCCGAGGTACTTCTTGATGAGATCGGGGTGGTTTTTCACCGCTTCGCTAAAGGAGCAGAAGATGATGCCGAGCTTGTCCAGGGTGTCCTTGTAGGTGGTGGCGACGGAGACGCTATCGAACACGGCGTCCACGGCGATGCCGGAAAGGCGCTTCTGCTCTTCCAGGGGAATGCCCAGCTTCTCGAAGGCGCGGAGGATTTCGGGGTCTACCTCTTGAAGGTTCTTGGGGCCATCGGTTTTCCCCTTGGGCGCGGAGTAGTAGATGATGTCCTGGAAATCAATAGGGTCATGGCTGACGTTGGCCCACGCAGGGGACTGCCCTTCCAAGGTGAGCCAGTGGCGGTAGGCCTTGAGGCGCCACTCCAGCATGAACTCCGGCTCCCCTTTTTTCTGGGAGATGAGGCGAATGGTGTCTTCGCTCAGGCCTTTCGGGAGAGTATCGGCTTCGACGGGGGAGACGAAGCCATAGCCGTATTCCTTCTGGGCCAAGCGGTCTGCGGTGGTCACGAAGAGCCTTTCGCGGTGTATTGTTGACCAAGTTGGTCAACTACAAGGCCAGTGTAGCATGGGCGACGCGGCGTGTAAACGGCGGAGGGTGGTGGTGAGAGCACTGCGTTGTGGGGGCGCGACCGCGGGCAATTTGAGGGTCTGCCACAATAGGCGAAGCGCAGCCCGAGGGCTATAGTGGGAGGCGACGGCGCTACGGGCTGGGTCGCGGATTATTGTTACCGGATTGATACTTCAGCCATGAGCGTTTGCAGGATGAGCGTTTGCAGGAGTTTGTCAAGAGAAGGCAGGTGTTGTATTATATGGTGCTGGAAATGGATGCACGGGTAATTCATGCCGATGTCTTCCAAAATCACGCCGCAGGCACATCGTCAACTGCATTATACGCACCGTGGCTTGGCGCATGGCGAATCCTTCCTGGCGGACCTTGTGGCAACGACTGGTGTCGCAGTTCCAAGGAGGTGCAGCGCGTGAGTACCGTGAACCGTTGGGTTCCCTTGCACGTATCCCTTCCGTATTAGGAGTGCGCAATGAAACGATTGGTTCTGTTGTTTGTGATGGTGCTGAGCGCGATCTTTCCCGCAGTAGTCATGGCGCAAGCGAAAACGCCCTCGGTCAGCATCACCGCGCCCAAAGCTGAGCAAGTGGTGAAGGCGACGCAGGTTGAAGTGAAGGCCAAGGTCTCTAACTTCAAGGTGAACGCCAAGACCATTGGCGGCGCGAACAAGGCCGGAGAAGGACACCTGGAGTTCTTCTCCGATGGGGTTTCCGTATCCCAGACGGCCAAGACCAGCATCAAGCTGAAGGACTTGACCGCCGGCCAGCACACCGTGCAGGTGATCTTGAAGAACAATGATCGCACACCTGTCGCGAATGCGGCGGCGACGCTAACATTCTCCTTTGAGGTAACGGCGGGCAAGCCGAGCAGCGACGCGATCAGCGTGCCTGCGCCGACGGCGACGCCTGTTCCAACGCCCCTGCCGCGGCCGACAGCGACCCCGACGCCAACACCGACAGCGACCCCGACAGCGACCCCGACGCCAACACCGACCCCGACCCCGACCCCGACCCCGACGCCGCGGCCGACGGTGCCCCCGACTCCAACGCCGACGCCGCGACCGTCCGTGGCATCGCTTAAGGTGCAGCAAGGCAGCGGCGACTACCTGCTTTTGGGCAGCACTACCTGGCTAGCGATAGGTGCAGACCTATTCATCGGCATCGGCGACCAGGCGCGGTCCAATGAGGGATCGCGGGTGGGGGTGGAGTTCCAGGACGGCAGCATGCTGGTGCTGGAGCAGAGCTCGGAGCTGGAGATACAATCGTTCGAGATGACCACGGAGGGAACCACGGTTGTGACGCGGGTGGCCCGCGTGGCGCTGACGGGGGACGCCACGGGCAATGTGCGACAGGACCTAGTGAGCCCGCCATCGGTGTTCGAGATCGTCACCAAGGGAGAGATCGTAACCATACCTGGGACGCTGAAGCCGTAGGACAGCAGAGTGCAACGAGTACGCGGTCTGCGAGCGCACGAAGGAGAGCATATGACTATGAGAAGCACGCAAAAATCCTGGGTGATGAAGCAGGTGCGGTGGCTCACCATAGCGGCGATGCTGGCGGCGCCGGTGGCTGCGTCGTTGGGGGTAGCGCAGGCCGCGCCCGTGGTGCCGCAGGCGGTGGTGCCGCAGGCGGTGGTGCCGCAGGCGGTGGTGCCGCAGGCGGTGGTGCCGCAGGCGGTGGTGCCGCAGGTGGTGGTGCCGCCCACTCGGGCTACGTTTGCCATCAGCACCAGCGGAACCACAAGTGGGACAGGCGGCGGGCTCAACATCGCCGTGATCGATGCTTCGTCATCTATCAATATCGCCGCCTTCCAGGCTGCCAATGCAGCAGATGGCACACAGGGAGGCTTGCTGTTCTTCAGCGCCTCGCCTGGCGGCGTCGTGACCGTTCCGCCCACCAACAACAATGGTTTGGGCGATTCGGTGTCGAACATTGTTCGTCCTACTGAGTTGAAAGCACCGCCGCCTGGCGGTGGTGCGCCGGGAGGACCGGGTACGCCGCAAGGCGGTGGTGCGCCGGGAGGACCGGGTACGCCGCAAGGCGGTGGTGCGCCGGGAGGACCGGGTACGCCGCAAGGCGGTGGTGCGCCGGGAGGACCGGG
>SHYB01000003.1 GCA_009693015.1 Dehalococcoidia bacterium | reverse complement strand
GAATACCTCCGACGTAGAGACAGGATGGCGCGGGGTATTGTAGCATTCAGTGCGCGCCAGGCGATGCCGGCAAGGGCCTCACCCCTGGCCCCTCTCCATCCTGCGATGGAGAGGGGCAATGAAGGACGCTAGGCCAGCGGGTGCGCGGCTGGCGTATAGAGCGCGGAGGGTAGGACATGGCGGGCCACACGCAACGAAGGCGTACGATATGGCGCGCGCTGGGGGCGGGCGCGGGCAGCGGCGCGGCGGCGGCGGTTGTCGCATCGCTGGTTTCGCTGCCGCTGCGGGCGCCGGACGACGCATTCTTCAACACGGCGTCAGTGACGGCGGGGTGCCTGGCAGCGGGGGTTGCGGCGGCGGGGCTGTGGCTGCGGCTGGGGAAGAATCCAGGGCGCACGTTGCGGCTCGTCGCGCTGGCAGTGTTCGCGGCGATTGCGGGCGCGACGCTGCTGGCGGAGGCGCTGCCTGGCGAGCCGCCGCTGGCGCATCTGCCCGGTTTCGCGATACCGCTGACGGCGATCGCGCTGGGAACGATTGCGCTGGCGTTGCCGTTGTTGCATGAGCAAGCATCTCGCCTACGCATCATCGTGCCCGGGATGCTCGCGGCGGCGGTGGCAATGGGCGCAGCGCTGGCAGGCCAGGGCGACGGGGAGAGCGGACGTCTGTCGTTGCAGGATTTGTCGATAGCGCCCGCAGCCTCTGTTGCGCAGGGCGTGCAGGCAACACCGATAGCGACACCGGCGATTGCGCCCGCGGCGACGATCGCAGCGAACCCTAGCCCGGTGCAAGCGACGGCAGCACCAGCGGCGACTGTGAAGGCGGCGAGCGGAGCGACGACAGCAGTCGGGCCGGCAGCGGCGACGGCAGGGGGCTACGTCATCGCTGGCGCGGAGTCGACGGGGACGTACACCGTACGGGAAAAGCTGGCGTCGCTGCCGCTGCCCAACGAGGCCGTGGGGAAGACGAACGCCATTACCGGCACAATCTACCTGGATGGGCGTGCCTCCACGGTGACGGTGGACCTACGCACGCTGACGAGCGACCAATCGCGGCGCGACCGCTACATTCGCACCGATGGCGGCATACGGTCGAACAGGTACCCCTATGCCGTGTTCACGGCTACGGACGTACAGGCATTTGCCGCCGAGTTGGAACAGGGGAAGACGGCAAGCGGGACGCTCACGGGGACGATGACAATCCGCGACGTGGAGAAGCCGTTCTCATTCAAGATCGAGGCGCGGATGGTGCAGGGGGTGCTGCAACTGCACGGGGCGGCGGATTTCACCTGGGCTGATTTCAACATCCCGCCGCCGAATATTAGGGGCTTTGTGCAGGTAGAGAACAACGTGCACATCGAGGTGCTGCTGGTGGCGCGGCAGCCGGGATAGCAGGCTAGCCGAAGAGGGGCATCTGGGGGGCGGGGCGTTTGGGGGCGCGACGCTTAGGAGGAGCGGCAGCAACCGGTGCGACGGGGGAGGGGGCGGAGCCAGCGCCGGCGACGGCGGGGAGACGGCCATCGCTGAGATGGATAGCCAGGGCATCGCCAGGGGCCACCTGGGCGACGCGGGTGACGGCGAGGCCGTCAGCGGTGCGCTCGACGACGGCGTAGCCGCGGGCGAGGGTGGCGGACGGCTGGAGGGCGGCAAGCTGGCGTCCGTGGCTGCGGACTTGCTCGCGCCAGAGGGAGAACTCGCGCTGGAGGACGGCGGCGGCGCTGCGCGTGAGATCGTCGAGGCGCTGGCGCCGGCCGTCAATATCAGGGCCAAGCGCGGCGATTTGGGTGACGCTCTGGCGGAGGTCGCCACGGAGGTCGCGCACGATGTTCACCATAACGCTGCCCGCGCCTGCCGCAAGATCAGCGACGCGCTGGGCGAGGTCGGCGCGGCGGGGCACGACAAGCTCGGCGGCGGCGGACGGCGTGGGCGCGCGCACGTCAGCGACGAAGTCGGCAATGGTGAAGTCGGTCTCGTGGCCCACGGCGCTGACGACGGGCACGCGGCTGGCGTGGATGGCGCGGGCGACCCGTTCGTCGTTGAAAGCCCAAAGCTCCTCCATCGAGCCGCCGCCGCGGGCGACGATGATGACGTCTATGCCGCGCGCGGCGTTGGCGGCGCGGAGCGCGGCCACGATTCCCTCGGGCGCCTGGTCGCCCTGTACCAGGGTGTGCGCCAGGGCAAGCTCGACGAGGGGGTAGCGGCGGCGCACGACGTTCTGGATGTCATGCCACACGGCGCCGGTGCCGGAGGTGACAACGGCGATGCGCTTGGGGAATGCGGGCAGGGGACGCTTGCGGGAAGGGTCGAAGAGGCCCTCCTCTTCCAGCTTGGCTTTGAGCCGGAGGAACTCCATGTGCAGCTCGCCGATGCCCTCTGGCTGGACTACGCTGGCGATGAACTGCAAGTCGCCGCGTGGAAGGTAGATGCCGACGCGGCCCATGGCGGTGACGAGGGTGCCGTGCTGGATGACGTCCATGCCCACGGCGCCGGTGCGGAACATGACGCAGCGCAGTTGGCTCTCGGCGTCTTTGAGGGTGAAGTAGCAGTGGCCCGCGGCGGAGCGGGTGACGTTGGAGACTTCGCCGGTGACGTAGACTTCGCGCAGGAGGGAGTCGGCGTCAAGGAGATCGCGGACGTACTTGGTGACCTGGGAGACGGAGTAGATGGGCATGGGGGTGGTTTAGGCAGCCACGGTGACTTTGACTACGACGGTTGCGTCTTTGGGAATGGGATCGCCATGAGCGCGCAACGATTCGATGTATCCTACGATGGCGTCCTTTGTCATCTCCACGGCGGCTTCAACCGTCTCCCCCTGTGAACCGCACCCCGGCAGCGCGGGCACGTCAGTCCAGAAACCTCCCGTCGGGTCAGGGTGGACCACAATGGTGTATTTCGCTTGACCCTTCATAGCGGCTCCCGAAAGTCTTCCCACGCTATTGCAACTCTCTTGAGCTGGTTGAGCAAGAGCCCTGGCTTCACTTCACCGTGACGAGGGATGGTGACTCTTCTGCCATCTGCATGTTTGAGAATGTAGTGACTACCGTGGATGCGGTCAACGGAGAATCCCAGTTTCCGAAAGGCCTGAATGGCTGCAGCAGCCCGGACACCCCTTCCCTGGCGGCCTAGGGACATAGGAGCCTACACCGGCGCGAGATCGGCCTTGGAGGCGCGGGTGAGGTTGCGGGCTTTACCGCGCTCCAGGACGACGATGTCCTCTATGCGGACGCCGCCCCAGCCGGGGAGGTAGATGCCCGGCTCGATGGTGAAGATCATGCCGTCTTTGAGCTCGTTCGATTGGTTGCGGGAGACGCGGGGGTTTTCATGGATGGCGAGGCCGACGCCGTGGCCGGTGCCGTGACCGAAGTTTTCGCCGTAGCCTGCCTTTTCGATCACTTCGCGGGCGAGGCGGTCGCAGTCATGGCCGCTCATGCCGGCCTGCACGGCAGCGATGGCCGTCTCCTGAGCGCCGAGGACGGTATCATAGACCTTGCGATAGGTGTCATCGGGCTTGTTGCCGACCCAGACGGTGCGGGAGAGGTCGGAGCAGTAGCCCTGGAGCCGCGCGCCCATGTCGATAAGGAGCATCTCGCCCTGGCGGATGTCGCGGTCGGTGGGGCGATGGTGGGGCAGCGCGGCGTTGGGGCCGGTGGCGACGATGATATCGAACGAGGGGCCGTCGGCGCCCTGCTCGCGCATGGACTGCTCCAGCTTCCAGGCGATCTGGCGCTCCGTCTGGCCGGGGACGAGCGCGGCAATAACGTCAGTGTAGGCCTTATCGGCAATCTCCACGGCGCGGTTGATGATCGCCAGCTCTTGTTCGTCCTTGTAGATGCGCAGGTCTTCCACCAGCTCGCCGACGGGGGTGAGCTTGGGGCGCTGGCCTTCGGGGAGCTTGGCGATCATGGCAAGCAGCGACTCATGCACGGTGTAGGTGACGTGATGGGACTCGAAGGCGAGGGTCTTGGGGGCGACGCGCTGCACCAGGGAGGCGAGCCAGGAGGCAAAGTCGCCCTGGCTGACTTTCACCAGCTCGAAATCGGGCGACTGGCGACCGACCTGCTCCCAGTAGCGAAAATCGGTGGCGAGGAACGCGTGCTCCTGGGAGAAGAGGAGGTAGCCGGAGGAGCCGGTGAAGCCGGAGAGGTAGCGGCGATTATCGGGATTGGAGACGAGGATGGCGGCGAGGCCGTCAGCGGCGAGGCGCTGGCGCAGACGCTGGACGCGGTGGTTCATGGGGTGCTCTTTCTAGCATTCAGGGGCGGTGGCTGACATTCTAGCTCTTCTCTTTGGCAAGCGCCACGAGGAGGTCGAGCGCTGCGGTGTAGCCGCGCCAGCCGAAGCCGCTGACGACACCCCGGGCGATAGGGGAGATGACGGATTTCTGGCGCCAGGACTCGCGGGCGTAGACGTTGGAGAGGTGGACCTCGGCGATGGGCAGGCGGGTGTCCACGAGGGCGTCATGTATGGCGTAGCTGTAGTGGCCATAGGCGCCGGGGTTGATGATAATGCCCGCCGCGCCCTTGGCGCTGGCCTGGAGGAAATCAATGATTGCCCCCTCGCTGTTGGCCTGGAAGGAGCGGACGGCGACGCCGAGCTCCTTGGCATGGGCGGCAATGCGCGCATCAAGCTGGGCAAGGGTGTCTGAGCCGTAGAGCTGCTGGTCGCGCTGGCCGAGCATGTTGAGATTGGGGCCGTGAATTACGAGGTACGTCATGCGGTGCCTTCCTCTTCTTGCGCTGCAACTTGAGCCAAGGGATGCGCGTGCAGGTAGACTTTGCGCGACTGGGCCTGGGTGATGTGGGTGTACAACTGGGTGGTGCTGGGGCTGGAGTGGCCGAGGAGCTCTTGCACCACGCGAAGATCGGCGCCGCCATCAAGGAGATGGGTGGCGAAGCTATGGCGCAGGGTGTGAGTGTGGACGCGCTCGGGGTCGAGGCCGGCGCGGGCGGCACAGTCTTTGACGATGAACTGGAGCGATCGCTGGGAGAGGCGCTTCCCGTACCGGTTGAGAAAGAGCGCTTGCACCCTGAGTCGTGCACCGGCGAGGAGAGGGCGGGCATCGCGGAGGTAGCGCTCGAGGGCGTGCGCCGCGGGTCCGCCCATAAGCACGTCGCGTTCCTTGCTGCCCTTGCCCCAGACGCGCACCTGCCGTTCGCCGAGGTTGATGGCGGAAAGGTCGAGGCCGACGGCTTCGCTGACGCGCAGGCCGGAGGCATAGACCAGCTCAAGGAGCGCCTTATCGCGCAGGCCGTAGGGGGTGGAGAGATCGGGCGCATCGAGCAGGCGGGCCATGTCCTGGGCGGAGAGGAAGGAGGGCAGGCGCTGTTCCAGCTTGGGGGCCAGCGACTTGGCCTCACGTGAGCGCTTGACCCAGAGGCCGTTGCCGGGGACCACGCCGCGACGCACGAGGTAGCGGAAGAAGGAGCGTATGGCGCTGAGCTTGAGGGCGACGCCGGCGGTGCTTAGTTCTCGCCGCCCATCATGGCTTCGCTGTCGCACAGCGGCGACATGGCGGCGCAAGACGGAACGGTCCACGACGGCGAGATCGGCTACGCCCTGGGTCTCAAGAAAAACGAGGAAGGCGCGCACGTGATAGGCGTAGGTTTCCTGGGTGCGCGGGGAGAGGCCACGCTCGGCGCCGATGTAGCGTTGGTAGTCCTGGAATTCCTGCAGAAAGGGCGTGGGCATGCTAGTATTGATAAGAGTTCTAAACCTAATCAAAGTGTAGCCGCTGGGCGGGCCGGTGTCAAAACGCAGGCAACGCCGGCGGTGGCGTGGCGGACGCGGGATGAAGGCGCAAGAGACGGAGTGCAGCATTTCTGGGATGGGTCGCAATTGCGGCGGCGCTGAGCACGGCGGCGGTGGTGACGGAGCGTCTGCCAGGGGACCTGACGGCGAGCGTGTGGCTGCAAGAGCATGCCGGCGGGCTGGACGGGGTGATGCGGGCGGCATCGGCGGCGGGGGATTCGCTGCCGGCGGCAGGGCTGATTATCGTGGTGGCGGCAGCGCTGTATTTTCGCGGGCAGCGGGCGTATGCAATGACGATGCCTGTGCTCGCGGCGACGATGCTAGCGATACCGGCGCTGAAGACGCTGATTGGGAGGCCGCGGCCTTCCGCAGACCTGGTGCAGGTGATGATCGAGGAGAGCGGGCGGAGCCTTCCCAGCGGGCATGCGTTGAGCATGGCGTTGGCGATGGGGGCGGTGATCTGCCAGGCGCGGCCATTGTGCGGCAAGCAAACCTGGCTGGTGTGGCCGCTGCGCATGGCGGCGGCGGCGGCGGCGCTGACGGTGGGAACGTCGCGCATTTATCTGGGAGTGCATTGGACCAGCGACGTGCTGGGGGGTTTTCTTCTTGGGGGACTGATGTTGTTCGCGGGGGTGCTGCTGTACCAGGAGATCGCAGGGTCAGGGCGAGGGAGGGGAAAGGGGACGGCAAGGGGAAGGGGAAGCGCGGGGATCACGCCGCTTCCCCCAGCGCTGGAACCCCTCACCGGCGCTGATCTGTGGGGCTGCCGGTCATTCCGCGCCCACCCTACCGCCCTCTGCGACCCTCCACATCCACCCCGCTGGATTGCTGCGCTTCTCACCTGCGGCGGGCGGCTGGACGATGACGAATGGAAAAACCGCTCAGGGCGCCCTTCCCTTTGACAGGCTCAGGGCCGGCTACGTGCCTCAGTGTGAGCGGTTTCCGGACACCCCTCTGTACGGAGGGGTGTCAAGGAGAATGTGGCCGAGGCGCGAGCAGACGGGCTAGGGAACGGCAACAGGCACCGGCGCCTCGCTGGTGGTTTCGCTGGGTAGCTCATCGGGGTCGGAGTCGTCGTCGTCCTTGCGCTTGGGACGGGGCATGCGCCCCTTGTAGTCGCCTTTGACGCAGACGACGCCGCCGCGGGGGAATGCAGTGAGGAGGCTGCCGCAGGTGGGGCAAGGCTCGACGACGGGACGGAGGCTGGTGGCGAACTTGCAGCCGGTGCCATCGCTCTTGTAGTTGGCGCAGCCGTAGAAGGTCTTGCCGGCGCGGCTGCGCCGCTGGAGGAGGTCGCCGCCGTCTTCGGGACACTTGACGCCCGCAACCTTGTTGACGATGGGCTTGGTGTTGCCGACCTTCTTTCCCAGCTTATTGATTCGGAAGCATTCGGGGTAGCCGCTGCACGCCATAAACAGGCCGAAGCGGCTCTTCTTGATCACCATGGGCTTGCCGCAAAGCTCGCAGTTTTCTCCGGCGGACTCGTCCATCTTGACCGCGGTCAGGGTGGCGACTTTCACCGCTTCGTCAAAGGGGGCGTAGAACTCGGAAAGGAAGGGCACCCAGGGCTTTTCGCCGCGGGCGATTTCGTCGAGGCCTTCTTCCATGCGGGCGGTGAAGCCCAGGTCGAGAATCTCGCCGTAGCTTTGCTGGAGAAGGTCAGTGACCATGCGCCCGATCTGCTGGGGGGCGAGGATGCCCTTGTCCTTGGAGACGTAGCCGCGCTCCTGGATGGTGGCGATGGTGGGGGCGTAGGTGCTGGGACGGCCTATGCCGTTCTCTTCCAGCGCCTTGACCAGGGTGGCCTCCGTATAGCGCGGGGGGGGCTGGGTGAATTTTTGCTGGGGGTCTATGCCGAGAAAATCAAGCAACTCGCCCTCCTGCATCGGCGGAAGGGCGCCCTCGTCTTCGTCGTCGTCGGTATCCTTGCCTTCGCTGTAGAGGGCGAGGAAGCCGGCGTTCTTCTGCACCAGGCCTTTGGCCTCGAAAATATAGGCGTGCGGCGCCGCGGGAGCGGCGGCTTCGATCTGCACGGTGGTGGCATCGAACATGGCGTTGTGCATCTGGCTGGCGACCATGCGCTTCCAGACGAGGTCGTAGAGTCTGAACTGATCGTTGTTGAGATGCGTCTTGACTTGGGAAGGCTCGCGGAAGACGGAGGTGGGACGAATTGCCTCGTGGGCTTCCTGGGCTAGCTTGGACTTGGCGGTGAAGACGCGATGGCTGTGGGGCAGGGCGTCCGCGCCGAAGCGCTTGCGAATATAGTCGCGGGTCTCCTGGATGGCGACTTCGCTGACGACGGGGGAGTCTGTGCGCATGTAGGTGATGAGGCCCACGGCGCCTTCGCTGCCCAGGGAGATGCCTTCGTAGAGTTGCTGGGCCACGCTCATGGTCTTGCGCGCGGGGTAGCGCAGCTTGCGCCACGCCTCTTGCTGGAGGGTGCTGGTGGTGAACGGCGCGGTGGGCTTGCGCTGGCTCTCCCGCTGCTGCACCTTGCTGACTCGATAGGCCGCGCCGGCGATGTCTTGCAGAATGGCGTCTGCCTGGGCCTTGGCGGTGACGTCCAGCTTGCCTTTATGACCTTTGCGGCTGTGAAGCAGCGCCTTGAACACGGTGCGCTTGCTCTCACCGCTAGCCTGGGCCTTGGCGAGGCTGGCAAGGATCCGCCAGTATTCCTGGGGGACGAAGACTTCGATCTCCTTCTCGCGGTCGACGACCATGCGGAGGGCCGCCGATTGCACACGGCCCGCGGAGAGGCCGCCGCGCAGCTTTTTCCACAAGAAGGGGCTCAAGCGATAGCCGACGATCCGGTCGAGAATGCGGCGGGTCTGCTGGGCGTTGACGAGGTCTTCGTTGATATCGCGCGGGTGCTTGAAGGCTTCGTTGATGGCAGGCTCGGTGATTTCGTGGAAGACGACGCGGCGCACGGTCTTCTTGTCTATGTCAATGGCGTGGGTGAGGTGCCAGGCGATGGCTTCGCCTTCACGGTCAGGGTCGGTGGCGAGGAAGATGGTGCCGGCCTCAGCGGCAGCTTCGTTGAGCTCCTTGATGAGGGCCTTTTTTTCTTTGGGAATGACGTATTTGGGGGCGAAGCGATTCTCCACGTCAATGCCCATGGTGCCTTCGGGGAGGTCGCGGATGTGGCCCATGGAGGCTTTGACGGTGTAATTCCGGCCGAGGAAGCGTCCGATGGTTTTGGCTTTGGCAGGCGACTCGACGATCACTAGGTTGTGGGGCATGGTCTTTTCACGTTACGGCACTATCGCAGGATAGTCAACGCCGTCTTCTCTCATGCGGACGTAGGACATTGCGCCGGTCTGACGCACAAGGCCGCGGAGTTCCATGATGGCGAGCGCGCCGCTGACTTCGGCAACGGGCAGGCCGGTGCTGCGGCGAATGGCATCAATATGGGCCGGTTCCTGGGAGAGCGTGCCCAGGATGGTGGCTTCGGTGGGATTGGCGGCGGCGAGGCCGGGGAGCTGCACTTGCTGTGGCCGGGGCTGGCGCAGGTTGAGCTCCTCCATGACGTCGCGGTAATCGAGGACGGCCTTGGCGCCGTCTTGCACTAATCGGTTTGTGCCGCGGCTGGCAGGGGAGAGCACGCTGCCTGGGACGGCAAAGACTTCGCGGTTTTCTTCGAGGGCGAGGCGCGCGGTGATGAGGGCGCCGCTTTTTCCCGGGGCCTCCACCACGACGGTGCCCATGCTGATGCCGGCGAGGATTCGATTGCGCCGGGGGAAGTATTCGGGCCTGGGACGCACGCCGAGGGGGTAATCGCTGACGACGGCGCCGTGTTGGGCAATACGCGCGGCGAGGGCGGCCTGGTGGGCGATGCCGTCCACGCCGAGAGCGAGGCCGCTGACGATGGTGATGCGGTTGCGGGCGAGATCGGTGGAGAGGCGGTGGGTGACTTCACGGCCTTAGGCGGTGACGCGACGGGTGCCAACGAGGGTGATGCACCAATCATCTTCCGGCTGGATGGCGCCTTTGACGTAGAGGACGGCAGGAGGATCGTAGATCTCTTTGAGGCGGAAGGGGCAGGAGGGGTCGCTGCGGAGGAGGGGCCGGACGCCGTGCCGCTGCAGGCTTTCCATTTCGGCGTCCGGGGAGATGCGCGGCCTGGCGGCGACGATGGCTTGGACTGATTTTTTATCGAGCCCTGCGGCTGCGAGTTGCGGGGAGGAGGCGCGCCACGCCGCTTCCAAATCGCCGAAGCGCGCGGCCGATGCCGGATATGCGGTTGAAGGCGACCCAGTATTTTGTATCGTCAGCCATGAATGAGATATGGCGGAGCGGGTGGGATTCGAACCCACGATTCCGGTTGCCCGGAATTCACGCTTTCCAGACGTGCCTGTTCGGCCACTCCAGCACCGCTCCGAGCCGAGACCATATTGAACCATCAACCTGGCAACCTGGCAAGAAACTTGGCGGAGAGGGCGGGATTTGAACCCGCGGTACCCGTGAGGGCACACCGCTTTTCGAGAGCGGCACGATAAACCGGGCTCCGCCACCTCTCCCCGGGTGGAGACGCGGCCGGGCCGGGCCGCGCCAACCTTTCAACTATACCGGCCCCTGCGCGGCCATGCAATGGAGGCATGCTCCATGACGTCAGGCAGGCGTCCATCCCTGGAATCCTCTTGACAGTGTGCTGGAGTACACCTATGATGGCGCCTGCATCTTTTATCGTGCTTCAGGAAACACAGGCGTACAGAGGGGGACCTGCATGTCCATGCGACGGATTCGGGTAACACTGACGTTGGTTGGCATCGCGGCGATTACGGCGCTGGCGGCAAGCGCGTGCACCGGCGATGCCGGCTCGCAAGGCCTCCAAGGCCCGCAGGGTGTGCAGGGGGCGGCGGGGAGAGACGGGACGACGGGACCGGCGGGACCGGCGGGCGCGACGGGGGCGACAGGCACCAAGGGGGATGCCGGTGCGGTTGGCTCAGCGGGACCAGACCGCGGCACGTTCCTCTCGGTGACTCCCACAATCGTAGCGCAGGGCGCGGTGTTTGATGTGGCGGGCGCGGGGTTCACCCCTGGCGAGGCGTTCGTGGTTTCTATTTTGCTGGATGCGAAAAGCCCGAGCGGCGCAGCGATCCTCAGCGGCGGGACGGTGAACAACAGCGGGGCGTTTATAACCAGGGGAAACGTGACGGATCAGCGCAACCTGATCCGCGCTACCGCGGTGGCCGTGGGCGACTACACAATCCGCGTGCAGGACGGCAAGGGTCTGGCGGCGACGGCGTTCCTCAGCGTGGTGGCGGTGGCCCCGCCGAGGTAGTTCGCGCAATCATACGTCTGTAAAAAAGAAGCGCCCCGATGTATCGGGGCGCTTCTTTTTGTGCCGAGCGGCACGGCACGATGCTGTCAAAGAGTGGTCATGCGCACGACATGATTCCCGCTTTCATTGACATGCCGCCGACACGATTCCTATAATGGCGCGCCCTTTCATGTCCCTGAATTCGTCAGCCGCATGCTTGGCATAGCTAGTCGCCAGCACATGCTGAGCCAAGCGCAACGAAAGGAGCCCTTGTGGCCACCCAGAGCGTAGTGGAACGACTTGGCGAATACCTGGCCCATGTCACCTTTGACAGTATGCCGCCCGATGTGGTGGAACTAGGGAAGACTAGAATTCTCAACGCGATGGCAGTGTCCATCCCCGGGGCGCACATCGCTGGCAGCATCGCCGCATGGAAGGCGATGCTGCACAACAAGGGCCCTTGTTCTATCATCGGCCACGCCGAAAAGGTGCCCGCCCCCGATGCGGCCTTGGCCAACGGCGTGGCTGGGCACGTGCTCTTGCAGGAAGACATTGGGTCTGGCGGACATCCAGGGCCAGTTATTATTCCCACGGCGCTGGCGGTAGGCGAGCAAGTATCGGCCAGTGGGAAAGAAATTCTTACCGCCATCGTGATGGGATATGAGACGCAGGGGCGTATCTTCCGCGGGTTGACCCAGCACCAGAGCCGCGCAGGGTTTCGCAGCGTTTCAATGATCGGCGTGTTTGGCGCGGCGGCCACCGCTTCAAGGCTGCTGAAGCTTGACCAGGCGAAGACGGCGAATGCCCTGGCGTTCTCTGCAAGCTTGGCCTCCGGCGTGTACCAAGGGTTCGCCGAAGGAACGGCAGATTGCTTCTATCAAGCGGGCTTTGCCGCCCGCAACGGCATCACCGCGGCTTTGATTGCAGAGCAAGGCGGGCTGGCCTCGCCGCTGGCGCTGGAAGGCGCGAATGGTTTCTACCGGGCGTTCACGGGCAGCACGGAAAGGGTCCCGGAGGTGGTGAAAGGTCTGGGCGAAACCTTTGATATCAGGGGCATTCAGAGCAAGCCGTACGGCACGTCATCAGGAAACCACGATCCGATCGATCTCGCCGTGAGCATCGGCAGGCAGTTGCGCAGCCCCAAGGACATCAAGTGGGTCATTCTGACGGTGCCCGCTTCCACTCGGGCGACCGCAGGCAAGGACAGCCTGCCGCCGTACCGCAACATGACCATGGCGCAAATGAGCCTGCGGTTCTGTGTTGCAGCAGCGCTGTTGCAGCGTCCGATCACGTCTTACGAATACTTCCGCGATCATTACGACGACGCTGAGGTGGAGGATCTGGCGTACCGCACGCAGGTGGTGGGCGAAGAAGGACGACGTATCGCCGCCCTGGAGGTCCGCCTGCAGGACGGCAAAAGTATTCGTTTGGAAGAAGACCGGTCGCACAAATGGAAGCCGGATACACAAGCGCTGGAGAAGTTTTTCCACGAAACGACGAGGAGTGTGCTCGACAGGAGCAAGGGTGAAAAGATCGTGGAGACGATCATGCGGCTAGACAAGGTCAAGGACATTCACGAGCTTACCGTACAGCTATCCAGCTAGACTTCTGGGGAGTGCCGCCTCATGGGATGCAAGAACGTTGGAGATAAGGCTACGATTGCCGGGATCGGAATCACGCAAGTGGACCGCGATCCGAAGGCCGGTCCCCTGACGCATCCGTGACGGGCGGCGAAGATGGCGCTGGATGGCGGCAGCCGGCGCGGCTGACTAGGCGGGGACTTTGGCGGCGAAGGCGCGGGTGGAGACGATGTGCTTGTTGAGGCCAAGGGCTTTGGGTTCGATGCCGAGGGCCACGCCGACCATCTGGGGCAGGTGGATGACGGGCAGGTTGAGCTGCACTTTGCGCACGGCGGCGGCTTCGGGCTGCTGGCCGTCAAGGTTGAGGTGGCACAGCGGACAGGGCGTGACCATGGCGTCAGCGCCGGTCTCTTGCGCTTCGAGGAGGTGGTCGCCGGCCATGCGCAGGGAGTTGGTGCGGTTCATGGTGAGGATGGGGAAGCCGCAGCAACGGGTCTTGCCGGAGTAATCGGCAGGAGTGGCGCCGAGGGCGGTGATGATCTGTTCGAGGTAGGTATCGCGCCGGGGGTGCTCTTCGTATCCGAGCTTTTTGCTGGGGCGGAGGACGTAGCAGCCGTAGAAGGGGGCGAGGGTGATGCCCGTGAGAGGGCGGCGGACGTGCTCTTTGAGCCGGTTGAGGCCGTAGTCCTCGACAAGCACCCACATGAAGTGTTTGACTTCCGTGGTGCCCTTGTACTCCAGGCCTTCCGGCTTGAGGTACTTGTTGATGAACGTGCGGTATTCAGGATCAGCCTTGAGACGATAGTTGGCCTGGCCCATGACACCCTGGCAGGTGCTGCAGATGGTCATGAGGGGGAGGCCGCGTTTTTCCGCCATGGCGAAGGTGCGGGCGTTGAGGGTATCGCCCAGCTCAGGGTCACGCTCCTGGAGGACGCCGGCGCCGGTGCAGGCGGCTTCCTTGAGGTGCTCCAGGGTGAAGCCGAGGGCCTCCCCCACGGCCTTCATGGCGGTGAAGAGCTCCGGCGTGCCGCCCTGGGAGACGCAACCCGGGTAGTAGGCGTACCGCATTATTCTTTCTCCATCTCATCGAAGATACGGGTGACATGCTCGGCGCCGGGGCGCTTGTGGTGCAGGGGGGAGGGCACCTTGCCCTTGGCAATGGCACGCAAGGCGGTGGGGACGAATTTGAGCTGGGCGGCGATATCGTCCAGGCCGAGGGATTCAGGAAGCAGGCGGAACTCGTCCAGCGAACCGGTGTGCTTGACGGAGCGGGCGAAGGAATCGCTGTGGCGGGTGCCGTTGTTATCGCGGAACCCGGCTGCAACGGCGGCGCGGCGGATATCAAGGATGCGCTCCATGGGGGCGACGTCCTTGGGGCAGACCTGGACGCATTCGTAGCAGTGGGTGCAGTCCCAGATGCCGCCGTACTTGGAAAGCTGGCTCAGGCGCTCGTCGCGGGCGGTCTGGGTCTCGCGGGGGTCGCCGACGAAGCGGTAGGCCTTGGCGAGCGCGGCGGGGCCGATGAAGTTCTTGTCCACTTCGAGCACGGTGCAGTCGGAAACGCAGGCGCCGCACATGATGCAGTTCACGGCGCCGACAAGGTCCTGCATGGCTTCTTGCGGGGCGATGTATTCGCGGTCAGGGGCAGGCAGGCTGGGCTTGAGCCAGGGCTGCACTTGCTTGACCTTGGCCCAGAAGGGGCCCATGTCCGCCACCAGGTCCTTGACGGGCTCGGCGTTGCCGAGAGGCTCTACCACGATGGTTTCGCCGTTAGGGGAGACGCTGGAGACCTTGGTCATGCAGGCGAGCTTGGCGTGGCCGTTGACGCGCATGGCGCAGGAGCCGCAGATGGCGCTGCGGCAGGAGCATCGCACGGCGAGGGTTTCGTCCTGGTACTCGCGCACCTCAATGATGGCATCGAGGACGGCGGCGCTGTCGTCCACCTCCACCTGGTAGTCCTGGAACTTGGACTTGCGGGTGGCGGGATCGAAGCGCTTGACCTTGAGATTGACCGTTTTCAATAGGTTCTCCTCTCGGGCGGCCATTGGGTAATGACGACCGGCAGGTAATCAATCTTGGGGCCACCCTCCGCCTTGTAGACGAGGGTGTGCTTCATCCATTCTTTATCGTTGCGGTCGGGGAAGTCGAGCCGGGAGTGGGCGCCGCGGCTTTCCTTGCGGGCGAGGGCGCTCATGCAAGTGGCCTCGGCGACGTCCAGCATGTTTTCCAGCTCAAGGGTGGAGAAGAGGTTCCAGTTGTAGACCTTGCCGTGGTCGCGCACGGAGAGCTTGTGGTACTGCTGCATGAGGCGGAGGATGGTGTCGCCGGCCTCTTTCATGCCCTGTTCCGTGCGGAAGACGCTGACGTGCTTGTCCATGATCTTGCCCATCTCCAGGCGGACGCGAGCGGAGGTGTAGCCGGGATAGGGCTGATCCATGAGCTTCTGTATCTTGGCCTTCTGCTGCTCGACGAGCATGGTCTCGGAGATCCTGACGGGCTTGGCCTTGCTGCGGGCGAACTCTACAGCGGCCTTGCCGGAGCGCCGGCCGAAGACGACGGTCTCCAGGAGGGAGTTGGCGCCGAGGCGGTTGCCGCCGTGGATGCTGACATTGGCGCATTCGCCGGCGGCGAAGAGGCCGGGGACGTAGGAGGCGCCGTCGGCGTTGGTCTTGATGCCACCCATGATGTAGTGCATGCCGGGACGGATGGGCACGGGGTTTTTGACGATGTCTACGTTGGCGAACTCCAGGGCGAGCTCAGCGATCTGGCCGAGGCGCTGGCGGATGAGCTTTTCGCCGAGGTGGCGGCAATCGAGGTAGACGCAGCCGTCTACGCCGCGGCCTTCCTGGATTTCAATGGCTTCCGAGCGGGAGACGACATCGCGGGAGGCAAGCTCCATCTTGTTGGGAGCGTATTTCTTCATGAAGCGGTCGCCGTCTTTGTTGATGAGGTAGGCGCCTTCGCCGCGGGCGCCTTCGGTGAGGAGGGCGCCGTTGCCTTTGAGGGTGGTGGGATGGTATTGCACCATCTCCATGTCCATCATGGGGGCGCCGATGCGGTAGGCGAGGGCCATGCCATCGCCGGTGCAGATGAGGCCGTTGGTGCTGGGTTCGTAGACGCGGCCGATGCCGCCCGCGGCCATGATGACGGCCTTGGCGCGGATGACTTCGATATCGCCGGTCATCATGTTCATGGCGACGGCGCCAGCGCATTCGCCCTCTTCTTTTATGAGGGAGAGGACGAACCACTCTTCATAGACGCGCATGCCGGCCTTGAGAAGCTGCTCATACATGACGTGGAGGAGGGCTTGGCCGGTGATATCGCCGACGTAGAAGGTGCGCTGCTTGGATGCGCCGCCGAAGGCGCGGGTGGCAAGGCGTCCGAACTCGTCGCGGGCGAAGATGACGCCCATGTGCTCAAGCTCAAATATGTCCTGGGGGGCTTCCTTGGCCATGACTTCTATGGAGTCCTGGTCGCCGAGCCAGTCGCTACCCTTGACGGTATCATAGGCGTGGAGTTCCCAGGTGTCGTCGCTGCCTTCACCGCCCATAGCGGCGTTGATGCCGCCTTGCGCAGCGTTGGAGTGGCTGCGTACGGGGTGGACCTTGGTGATGACGGCGACGTCCGCCCCCATGCGGGAGGCTTCGATGGCGGCGCGCATGCCGGCGAGGCCGGCGCCAATCACGAGCACATCATGCTGGTACATGCAAACGCTCCTGGGGAAAAACCATGTGAACTATATCACAGGCGTTTGGGATTTGACAACGGTTTTTCACCTGTTGGGGGGGGTCACTCTCGATGCGCTAGAGACCATGTTGCATGCGGCGGTGGGTGAGCAGAAGGCCGGCGATGGTTTTGGCGTCCTGTATCTCGCCGCGCTCAATCATGGCGATGGCGTGGGCGAGGGGCACAGGCTCGACGACGATCTCTTCGTCTTCATCGCCGTCGAGGGGGTCGTGGGCGAGGTCGCGGGCGAGGAAGAGGTGCATGAACTCGTTGGTGAAGCCGGGGGCGCTGAAGAAGCCAGGCAACGGCTCCCAGTGGGCGGCGGCGTAGCCGGTCTCTTCGCGCAGTTCGCGGCGGGCGCAGGCGAGGGGGTCTTCGCCGCGCTCGAGGGTGCCGGCGGGCAGTTCCAGCAGGGTCTTGCCCGCGGCATGGCGGTACTGTCGCACCATGATGGCGTGGCCGTGCGCGTCCAGGGGGACGATGACGACGGCGCCGGGGTGATCTACGATTTCGCGCCGCACCAGCTTGCCGTCGCCGAGATCTATGGTGTCCTCGCGAAAGGTGAGGTAACGGCCCTGGTGGATGATACGGGAGCCGACGGTGCGAAAGCGGGTCAACTTTTGCCCCACACCTTGAGTCGCTGGGCAAGGGTGGCGTAGAAGTAGCGGGGGCCGCCGGCGCGGAGGAAGCGGGCGACACGATCGCTTTTCCAGGTGCGAACGCGGCTGCCTGGGTCGAGGGCCCATTCGCGCTGGCCGTCCAGGGAGGCCATGGCCGGGTTGCCCGGGCCGACGCGCAATTCCACGACGGCGCCGGGGCGCACGACCACAGGTGTAGACGGAGTGAGGTGCGGAGAGATGGGGACAAGCACGAGGTGGGCGCTCTCGGGATCAAGGATCGGTCCGCCGGCGGCGAGGGCGTAGCCGGTGCTGCCGGTGCCAGAGGCGACGATGACGCCGTCGGCGTAGTAGGTGACGAGGTGGTCCTGGTCAATCCACACGTCAATATCAATGATGCGGCCGAGGGAGGTGCGGCCGACGACAACTTCGTTGAGGGCCCAGGAGCGGGAGACGGCGTTGCCCGCGGCGGCAGCCTGGGTCACTTCCACATCGAGCAGGGTGCGGCGCTCCACCCAGGTTTCGCGCTCCAGGTAGCCGGGGACGAGGGCCAGGGCGTCTTCGCCGCGGAGTTCGGTCATGAAGCCGAGGCGGCCCATGTTGACGCCGAGGATGGGGATCTCCCGCGAGAGGGTCATGCCCACGGTGCGCAAGATGGTGCCGTCGCCGCCGACGGTGATGATGAGATCGGTGCCCTGGGCGAGGCCGTTGCCTTTGTCTTGGTCATCGGCGTGGCACTGCCAGATATCGTGGCGCAGGGCGCGCAGATTGGCGGCGAGAGCGCCGGCGAGGGCCACGGCGTTGGGAGCGCGGGGGTTGTAGACGATGCCGACACGTTTCATGGGCTGGCCCATTTCATAAGGTCATCATGGCATGGCGTTATGTCACGAAAGTGTAGGGGGGAGGCGCGGATGGTGTCAACGAGCCGCACTCGCACGCAGAATGCAGCGAGAGCGCCTCTAGCCGCGAAACTGCTCCCACCCGCCCACATATGTTCTAAGGGAATTCGGGAGCACATCCCCCGTACCCTCTGCCAGAGATCACAAGCACCAAGGCCTATCCGGGGAAGCCCCGAGCGGCGCGGACGGCAAAGTCGAGGAGGTAGCTGGGGGCGAAGCCGAAGAAGAGGACACCGCCAGTGGTCACCAGCAGCGCGAGGGAGATGGCAGGGGATGGGGTGAGGCGTTCGTCAGAAGCGGCGGGGCTCATGTACATTGCCTTGACGACACGGAGGTAGTAGTAGGCGGAGATGGCGCTGTTGAGGACGCCGGCGACGGCGAGCCAGACGAGATCGGCCTGGACGGCGCCGCTGAAGAGGTAGAGCTTGGCCCAGAAGCCGACGGTGGGCGGCAGGCCGGTGAGGGAGATGAGGCAGAGGGCAAGCAGCCCCGCCAGGAGCGGGGAGCGCTTGGCGAGACCGGCGAAGTCGTCAATGCTTTCGCCCTTGAGTTTCTGGGCGACGGCGATGACGACGAAGAAAGCGCCGAGGTTGGTGAAGGCGTAGCCCGTAAGGTAGAAGAGGAGGCCCTGGGTGCCCAGGCCCTCGCCGATGGGGTTGCGCGCGGCGACGGCGGCGAGGCCGACCATCATGTAGCCGGCGTGGGCGATGGTGCTGTAGGCCAGCAGGCGCTTGATGTTGCTCTGGAACATAGCGATGAGGTTGCCGAAGGTCATGGAGACGACGGCGAGGACGGCGAAAAGCATGCTCCATTCCATGCTGACGCCGGCGAAGGCGACGTAGAACACCCGCAGGATCACGGCGAAGCCGCCGGCCTTGCTGGCGACGGAGAGGTAGGCGGCTACGGAGGTGGGCGCGCCCTGGTAGACGTCAGGCACCCACATCTGGAAGGGGACGCTGGAGATCTTGAACCCGAAGCCGGCGACCATGAGAAGCATGCCCATGAGGAGCGCGGGATTATCAAGCAGGCGGGTAGTGCCCACGGCCTGGGCGATCTCCTCAAGACGCGTGCTGCCGCTGACGCCGAAGACGAGGGCCATGCCGTAGAGCATCATCGCTGAGGAGATGCCGGAGAGGACCAAGTACTTGATGCCCGCCTCGACGGCCTGGTCGGTCTTGAAAAAGGTGACGAGGGCGATGGCGGAGAGCGTGCTGAGCTCGAGGGCGAGGAAGATGGTGATGAGCTCGCCGGTGGAGGACATGAGCATGAGGCCGCTGGTGGCGAGCAGGAGGAGGGCATAGAACTCGCCCTGGAAGCGCTTGAAGTTGGTCACGGAGTCTTGCGAGGCGATGACGACGGCGGCGGTGACGCCGAGGAAGAGGAACTTGAAGAAGATGCTGAACTGGTCCACGATCAGAAGGCCGCCGAAAGCGCGGCCTTCTTCACCCCACAGGCTGATGGTAAACGCCAGCGGAAGGGCGAGCGCGGCGAGGGTGAAGATAGCGAGAAGGCCCTTGCGCTTGACGACGGTGTCAAGCAGGATCACGGCCATGGCGATGCTGGCCAGGCTGATTTCCGGCGACAGCAGATAGTAGTCGCGGATAGGCATTTAGCTGCCGCCTCCCAAGAGATGGACGATGGGCGCCAGCCCGGCTTTGAACGTGTCGGTGACCAGCGCGGGGTAGATGCCGACGATGAAGATGACGGCGATCATGCCGGCAACGGGGAGTATTTCGGACTTGGTGGCGTCGCCGATGTGGGCGAAGCGCGGCTTCTCCGGGCCGTAGAACACGCGCTGTATGGTCCAGAGGATGTAGCCCGCGCTGAGGAGGACGCCGAAGATGGCGAGGATGGTGGCTTCGCGGTAGACGCCGAATGCGCCGAGGAAGACGAGCAGCTCGGCGACGAAGCCGCTCATGGCAGGCAGGCCGAGGGAGGCGAGCCCGGCGATGACGAAGGCTACGGCGAGCACGGGCATCTTGCCCGCGAGACCGCCGAGGTCGGGGATGTGGCGGGTGTGGGCTTTTTCGTACACCATGCCCGCGAGCATGAAGAGGAGGCCTGTGATGGTACCGTGGGTGAACATTTGCAGCGCGGCGCCGGTGAGACCGACTTCGTTGAGGGAGGCGACGCCGAGGAGGACGAAGCCCATGTGGCTCACGGAGCTGTAGGCGATGAGGCGCTTGATGTCTTTCTGGCGGAAGACGAGCACGGCGCCGAAGAGGATATTGATAACGGCGAGGGTGGCAATGAGCCAGGCATAGTCGTGGGCGACGCCGGGGAAGAGGCTGACGCAGAGGCGCAGGATGCCGTAGCCGCCCATCTTGAGCATGACGCCGGCAAGCATGACGCTGGCGGCGGTGGGGGCATCGGTATGGGCGTCAGGGAGCCAGGTGTGGAAGGGCCACACGGGGAGCTTGACGGCGAAGGCGGCGATTAGCAGGAAGAAGACGCCCTGCGAGGTGACGACGGCAGTGGTGAATGGCGTATCGCGCAGGGCGATCATATCGAACGTACCGACGGAGAAGTAGAGCACGAGGATGCCCGCGAGCATGAGGCCGCTGGAGGCGGCGGTGTACACAAGGAACTTGATGGCGGAGTATTCCTTGCGCCCGCTGCCCCAGACGGTGATGAGCAAGTACATGGGGATGAGTTCGACCTCCCAGAAGAGGAAGAAGAGCATCATGTCCAGCGAGGCAAAGACGCCGAGGATGCCGGTCTGGAGCGCGAGGAGGGCGAAGAAGAACTCTTTGACGCGAACCTGCTGATGCCAGGATATGAGCACTGCGGCGACGCCGAGGAGGCCAGTGAGGGCCAGCATGGGGGCGTTCAGCCCGTCCACGCCCAGGTAGTACTCTACGCTGAACGCGGGTATCCAGGAGTGGCGCTCCACGAACTGCGGCGCGGGGTTGCTGAGATCCAGGGCGGCCCAGACGATGAGCGAAAGGATGAGGACGGCGAGGCTCGCCGCGAGGGCGATCCACTTCACCTGCTTGTCATTGCGGGCGCAAAGGGCGAGCACGATAGCGGCGGCGATGGGGAGGAAGATGATGGCGGTTAGCACGAGGGCGCTCCGCTGTATTGAAGTAGTGATGTCATGGCATGTTCCTGGGCGTTAGCCCCAGATCCAGAATGCTCCCAGCATGAGGACGAGGCCGAGGGAGATGACGGCGCCGTAGGCTTGGGCCTGGCCGTTTTGCAGTGTGGCGGGAACGCGCCCGAGGTTGCGGGAGATCCAGCCGGCAAGATTCACGGTGCGGTCAATGATGTGGGTGTCAATCATCTCCGCCACGCCGGCGACCAGACCGAGCAGGAGCTTGCCGGTGATGACGCGCTCATAGAGGCAGTCCAGGTAGTAGCGATTGGCAAGGACGACGTAGATGGGGCGGAAGGTTTTCCCCATGGCGACAGGGGAGATCGCCCCCTGGACGTACATGAGCCAGGCAAGCACAATGCCGCTTGCGCCGACGGCGGAGGAGAGGGCGGCGACGCCGACGGAGAACTCTTCAGCGTGGCCGCCGAGGAAGTGGGTCACAGGCTCGGCGCTGATGCCCGCAACGTCCCAAGGAAGATTGGCGAGGCCGGCGAAGGCGGCGGCGGCGGCGAGGATGGTCATGGGGGCGATGATGATCCAGGGCGACTCGTGCGGCATGGCCGCATGGGGTGATTCGTGCGGCGCGGCGGCGTGGACGCCAGCAGCGTGGGGGTCATGCGATGCGGCATGGACGGGCTGACCTATCGCCTTCGCTTCGGCAGCAGCGCCGCCGCGGAACTCGCCGCCAAAGGTCATGAAGAGCATGCGGAACACGTAGAAGCCGGTGAGGCCAGCGGTCACCACGGCGATGATGTAGAGGATCGGCGCACCGGCGATAACATCGTTGGAGAAGGCTGCGCCGAGCACGCCGTCCTTGCTCCAGAAGCCGGCGAGGGGGAAGACGCCAACGAGGGCGAGACCGGCGATGAGCATGGTGTTGCGGGTCCAGGGCATACGGCGGCCGAGGCCGCCCATGAATCGCATGTCATAGGTGTGCACGGCGTGGTGGATGCTGCCCGCGCCGAGGAAGAGGAGCGCCTTGAAGAAGGCGTGGGTGAACAGATGGAAGATGGCGGGGCCGATGGCGCCCATGCCCAGGGCGAGCATCATGTAGCCGAGCTGGCTCACGGTGGAGTAGGCCATGACGCGTTTCACATCGTTGGAGACGAGGGCCATGGTGGCGGCGAAGGCGGCGGTGCAGCCGCCTATCCAGGCGACGGTGGTCATGGCGCCCTGGGAGGCTTCGAAGAGAGGGAAGAGGCGGGCGACGAGGAAGACGCCGGCGGCGACCATCGTTGCGGCGTGGATGAGGGCGCTGACGGGCGTGGGGCCTTCCATCGCATCAGGCAGCCAGACGTGCAGGGGGAACTGGCCGGATTTGCCGGCGGCGCCTGCAAAGATGCCCAGGCAGAGCCAGGTGAGGGCTGCGCCGCCGAGGATACCGGCTTCCACCATGTGGGTCAGCTCGCCGATCTCCACGGTGCCGGTGTGGGTATAGGCCCAGGCGATGGCGGCCAAGAAGCCGACGTCGCCCAAGCGGGTGACAAGGAAGGCCTTCTTGGCGGCGTTGGCCGCGGCGGGGTGCTCTTCGGCACCCTTGCCGAACGACCAGTAGCCGATAAGCAGATAGGAGCAGACGCCGACAAGCTCCCAAAACACGAACAGGAGGACGAGGTTGGACGCCATCACCAGCCCCAGCATGGAGGCGGTGAACAGCGACATGTAGGCGTAGTAGCGGACGTAACTGCGGTCACCGCGCATGTACTCCTGGCCGTAGAACTGCACCAGCAGGCTGACGCCGGTGACGACGACGGCCATGATCGCCGTGAGGGAGTCCATGACGATGCCGACGCGAAGGGTGAGCGGGCCGATCTCCAGCCAATCGTGGGCGGGGTAGCCGAGGTTGTGGCTGTCAGCGCCGGCGACGCGGGCGAGGGCGATCAGGGAGAGGACGAAGGCGGCGGCGAGAGCGGCGACGGTGATGTATCCTGCGCCACGCCAGTTGGGGCCGGTGAACGGCCGCAGCGCGGCGATGGCGATGAAGGACGCCAGGGGGAGGAAGAATATGGACCAGGAGGCAAGCTCAGGCATGGGCTAGATCTTCCTCAGTATCTCTTCGGCGACATGCTCGCGGCCGCGGGGGACGTAGACGATGAACTTGCTGCGTTCGCTCCAGGACTGGATGTCGCCATCGGGCAGGATGCGCGCGGGGAGGCCTTCTGCCTCGAACAGCTCTTTCCACATCTCGGCGAGCATCAGGTTCGGGGCAGTTTTGTAGGGTGTCCAGGACATGATTAGCCCTTCATCCTTCCCACCGCGGTGACGTCCACCGATTCCTTGGCACGGAAGAGGGCGATGATGATGGCGAGGCCCAACGCGACTTCCGCGGCGGCAACGGTGACGATGAACAGCACAAAGATGTTGCCGGTCATGAGCATTGGGGTGACGAACCGCCCGAAGGCGATGAAGGCAAGATTCACGGCGTTGAACATGATCTCCAGGGACATGAGCACCGCTACTACGTTGCGCTTCACCAGCGCGCCGACGAGGCCGATGGAGAAGAGGATGGCGGAGAGGATGAGGTAATGCTCGAGGCCGGCCATGTTATTCGTCCCTCCCCCGGGCGACGACGATGGCGCCGATCATGGCGGCGAGCAGCAGCACGGAGGCGATCTCAAACGGGAGGACGTAGCTGTTCACCAGCGCATCGCCGATGGCGGCGGTGGTGCCCTGGGGGGGAGAGTCGCCGGAGAGTTTC
Organism: Dehalococcoidia bacterium; assembly: GCA_009693015.1. Classification (GTDB taxonomy): domain Bacteria; phylum Chloroflexota; class Dehalococcoidia; order SHYB01; family SHYB01; genus SHYB01. The sequence continues at coordinate 58,601 of SHYB01000003.1, read as the reverse complement.
CACGTGGAGTTGGTGATGACGACGATGAGGGTGGCGGCGAAGAGCGCGCCGAGAAAGACGGCAGGCTTGAGCATGCGGTTGGAGGGGTTGCCCTTTTGCACGTCACGGGTGAGGAGGACGGCGAAGATGAGGAGGATGGAGATGGCGCCGCCGTAGACCAGCACCTGCACCGCGGCAACGAAGTCGGCGGAGAGGGTGATGAAGAGGCCGGCGACGGTGAGGAAGGCAAGGATAAGAAAGAGCGCGGCGCGGAAGATATCGCGGGTGACGATGACGGCAAGCGCCGAGACCACGGCGATGATGGCCATGATCCAGAACGCGATGGAGGCTGCGACGCCGACGTTCATGGTTTAGCGGCCTGCCTCCGGGCTGGTGAGGGACGTGCGCTCCCCGAACTCCACGCCGTGCAGATGCGGGCGGGCGAAGGCGCTGGGTTGCTTGTCCGCCAGGCGCAGCTCATCAATGTGCACCATCATGCTGCGCCGTGTATAGGTGGCGCGTTCGAAGCCGGAGCCCATGAAGAGGGCATCGTAGGGGCAGGCCTCCACGCAGAGGCCGCAGAACATGCAGCGGCCGGTGTCGATATCGAAGATTTCCAGGCCGTACTTGTTGCCGACGTTGGGCTGCAGCTCAGGGTTGGTGACGATCTTGATGGTGCCGAGGGGGCAGTACTTGGCGCAGGAGGCGCAGCCGGTGCAGCGGTCCTCATACCAGACGAATTCGTAACCACGGAAGCGCGGGTAGTGCGGCGCCTTCTCTTCGGGGTACTGCACGGTGACGGGCTTCTTGAACAGATAGCTGAGGGTGACGCCGAGTCCCTTGAGTATGCCTTCGCCGTACATGGCTAGTTTTCTCCTTTCGCAAGCTGCACGGTGACGGGCTTCTTGAACAGATAGCTGAGGGTGACGCCGAGACCCTTCAGTATGCCTTCGCCGTACATGGCTAGTTGCCTCCGCGCATGAGCGGGACGATGCGGCCGGGGGTGTCATCACCGATGACGGGTCGTCCGGGAATGACGATCTTGCGTGTCTTGGGCTGGAAGCCGAGGAGCTTGGCCATGCCGACGACGCATGCGCCGGCGAAGGCGATGTTGATGGGGATGAGCCAGTAGGGCAGCGCGTCAGGGAAGGCGATGACCTCCGCGGCGGTGGCGAAGATGTTGATGATGGACAGGGGCAGGAGGAACTTCCAGCCGAAGGCCATGATCTGGTCAATGCGCATACGGGGGATGGTGGCGCGCACCCAGATGAAGGCGCAGAGGATGAAGGCCATTTTGGTGACGAGCCAGATGTAGCCGGGGATCCAGAGCGGGCCCTTCCAGCCGCTGAGGAAGAGGGTGGCGATGATGGCGGAGAAGCCGATGAGTGCGGCGTATTCGCCCAGTTGGACCATGGCCCATTTCATGCCGCTGTATTCGGTATGGAAGCCGGAGACCAATTCCGACTCGGCTTCAAGCTGGTCGAACGGGGCGCGGTTGAGCTCGGCGGAGACGGCGATGATGAAGACAAAGAAGCCGAGCGGCTGCCAGAGGATATTGGGAGCGAAACGCTGGTCGAGGACGATTTCGCTGAGGTTGAGCGTGCCGGCGAGGAGGACGACGCCCAGGAGGGAGAGCACGAGGGGAATCTCGTAGCTGACGAGGAGGGCGACGGCGCGCATGGCCCCAAAGAGGGAGTACTTGTTGTTGCTGCTCCAGCCGGCCATGAATATGCCGGCCTCGGCAGCGGTGGTGACGGCGATGACCCAGAGGATGCCGATGTCCAGGTTGGCGAGCGAGGCATGGTCGGCCCAGGGGATGGGGGCGAACATGAGGATGATGGGGATGGCGAAGGCCAGCGGCGCGAGGGCGAAGACGATCTTGTCGGCGGCGGCGGGGGTGATGTCTTCCTTGGTCATGAGCTTGAGGGCGTCAGCAACGGGCTGGAGGAGGCCGAATGGGCCGACGCGGTTGGGGCCGATGCGGTTCTGAAAGCGGCCGAGGAGCTTGCGCTCCAGCAATACGACGAAGGGGACGCCGAGGGCGGCGATGTTGACGACGATGAGGCTCCCCAGAAAACCCAGAACGAGGTAGATGAGCCAGTTGGGAGGGCCGCCATCGGCATGACCGCCCATGCCGCGGCAGATGGAATCGCCGATGCGGGGGAAGAAATTGACGACCCATTCGTGCCAGAGGTTCTGCCCATCGAAGAAGCCTGGGGGCTGGCAGCCGGTGGCGAGCGCGGAGACGGCCATTAGCGGTCCACCTCGCCCATGTTGAAGTCCAGGCTACCGACGATGGTGATCATGTCGGCGATCTTCCAGCCCACGAGCATCTCTTTGAGCAGGGAGAGGTTGATGAAGGAGGGAGCGCGGATGGCGCAACGGTAGGGGGAGATGGAGCCATCACTGACGAGGTAGAAGCCGAGCTCACCCTTGGGGCCTTCCACGTGCGCGTAGGCATCGCCTTTGGGCGGGCGGAGGAGCATGGGGAGGTCGGCGCGAAAGGGGCCTGCGGGCATCTGCTGCATGCACTGTCGCACGATGCGTAAGCTCTGCCGCATTTCTTCCAGGCGTACGAGGAAGCGGTCGTAGTTATCGCCGATCTGGCCAACGGGGAGATCGAACTGGACGCGGCTGTACACCTCGTAGGGGTCAGCCTTGCGGAGGTCCCAGGGGACGCCGCTGGCGCGCAACGCGGGGCCGGAGAGCGAGCCGTTGATGGCGAGGTCGCGGGGGAGGACGCCGACGCCCTTGGTGCGGGTGATGAGAATCTCGTTCTCCCGCAGCAGGCGCTCGTATTCGTCAATATAGCCGGGCATCTCATCGGCGAATTTGCGCAGGGCGGGCATGAACTCTGGGGGAAGGTCGTCGTTCACTCCGCCGGGGCGCATGTAGGTGTAGGTGATGCGCGCGCCGCTGGCCATCTCGAAGAGGTCCATGATTTTTTCGCGCTCGCGGAACATGTACATCAGCGGCGTGGCGAAGGCGCCGAGGTCCTGTAGGAAGAAGCCCAGGCCCATGAGATGGCTGGAGATGCGCATGAGCTCGGCCATGATGGTGCGGATGTACTTGGCCCGCTCCGGCGCCTCAATGCCCATCAGCTTCTCCACGGAGAGGCAGTAGGAGAGGTTATTGGACATCGCCGCGAGGTAATCAAGGCGATCGGTGAGGGTCACGATCTGGGTGTAGGTGCGCTCCTCGGCGAGCTTCTCCGAGCCGCGGTGGAGGTAGCCGAAGACCGGCTCCACGTCATGGATGACCTCGCCGTCAAAGAGAATGCGTAGGCGGAACACCCCGTGGGTGCTGGGGTGCTGCGGGCCGATGTTGACGATGATCGGTTCTGTCTTGAGCGTCACGAAGCGCCTCAATTGCCGTTGCAGCCTTTAGGGCCGTTGCAGGAGAAAATCCTTGCGCAGGGGATGGCCTTCGAAGCCTTCCCAAAGGAAGATGCGGCGCATGTTGGGATGGCCCTCAAAGCGCACGCCCATGAGGTCGTAGACCTCGCGCTCCTGGAGGTTCGCGCCGCGCCAGACGGAGGAGACGGAGGGAAGGACGGGAGCCTCGCGGCCGTAGGCGCGGGTGCGGAGCACGGCCTTGTGGTTGTACTGGATGGAGACGAGCTGGTAGACGACCTCAAAGCTGTCAATCCAGTCCACGGCGTTGAGGGAGACGAGGTAGTCGAACGCGAGGGCGGGGGCGTCATGCATATGGCGGCAGACGTCGAGAATATCTTCGCCGCGGACGGTGACATCGGAAGCGCCGACATCGGTCAGCGCCTCAGGAAAGACGCCTTTGAGGGCTGCGGCGATCTCCTGGCCGGCGAGCTGCCTAGTCACGCACGAACTCCCGGCGTTTGCCGATGGTGCCGCCGGTCTTGACCTTTTCATGGAGCTTCATGATGGCGTAGAGCAGGGCGTCCGGGCGGGGCGGGCAGCCGGGGACGTAGACGTCTACGGGGATGATGCGGTTGACGCCGGGGACGACGCTGTAGGATTCATAGTAGGGACCGCCGCTGGTGGCGCAGACGCCCATGGAGATGACCCAGCGGGGCTCGGCCATCTGCATGTAGATGCGGCGGATGGGGACGGCCATTTTCCAGGTGACGGTGCCGGCGACGATCATGAGATCGGCCTGGCGCGGCGAGGCGCGGAAGGCCTCCATGCCGAAGCGGGAGATGTCAAAGCGGGTCATGGCGCTGCTCATCATCTCGAAGGCGCAGCAGGCGAGGCCGAAGGCGACGGGCCACATGGCGTTCTTGCGGCCCCAGCTGACGAGGGCGTCCACCGAGGTGACCATGACGTTGCGCTCGATCATCTCAGGGATGACTAGGGGGTCGTCCTTGATCTGCCGTGGCGACTCCAGGATCAGGCGGTTGATCTCCGCGCCTTCTTCGCGATCCTGTTGCAGGGACAACTCGCGGGAGATCTGGGGCAGCGGCTCATGCAAGCTGGTCATGGGCTACTTCCATTCCAGGGCTTTCTTACGCCATTCATAGGCTAGGCCGACGGTGATGATCGCCACGAAGACGAGGACGGCGCCGAAGCCGAACCAGTGCAGCTGGCGGGCATGCACGGCCCAGGGGAAGAGGAAGACGGCTTCTACGTCAAAGATGAGGAAGGAGAGGGCGAAGTAGTAGTAGCGGAAGTTGAATCTGACCCAGGAGCCGCCGACGGTGCGGACGCCACATTCGTAGGTGTCATTCTTGACCTTGTCCGGGCGGTGGGGCTTGATGCCGGCAAGGGTGAGGGCGTAGGGGATGAGGAGCATGCTCACGGGGACGAGGACGGCCAGCACCATGAAGATGGCGATGAACCCGAACTGGTGCACGTTGCATCCCCCTGCGCAGCGCCCGGCAAGGCGCATTTGCATCTGTTGGCGCGGGGTGAATTTCCCCGGCGGCGCTGCGACGGCCCACTATAGCATGGGGTCGAACGAATTTCAAGTGAAATATTGCACAAACCATCTGGCGGTATCTGGCGCGGTGCTACCGGCCCTGGCGCACGGATGGTGTCCCGTGCTCCGGCGAGGGGCGCACGTGGCGAAACATGGCCCATAGCGTAAGGTCGTACACGATCTTTATGATGCCGCAGGCGACAAACGGCACGCTGGCGGAGGCGACGCTCCAGAGCGCGGTGGCGACCGATGGGCTGGAGGCGATGCCCAGGCTGCGGCTGACGTTGGTGATGCTGGACATGGCGCTGCGCTCTTCCGGCGCCACCACGGCCATGGTGAACGCCTGTCGCGTGGGGACGTCCATGGCGCTGAGAAAGGATCGCGCGGACCAGACGAGGATCGCCATCCAGGCTGTGGGCAAGAAGGGAATGGAGATAAGCATGAGGTTGGCGGGGATGTGGCTGAACACCATGGTGTTGACCAGGCCGATGCGTCGCGAGAGCTTGGCCGCCACCCAGAGGGAGATCGCGGTAATGACGTTGGAGAGGAAGAAGATCAGGCCCAGGCCCGCCAGATGTACCCCGTGTTCCGTGAAGAACCAGTAGGAGACCAGGCTCTGCACGAGGAATCCACCGGCGAAAGCGTCCACGGCGAACAGCCCGGATATGGTAAAGATGCGCCGCCGCGAGGGGAGCGTGAGGGGGTTTACCCATCGCTTGGTCACGCCTTGCGGCTCCACGCGCGACGACAGGCGGCTGTAGAGGAAGGCGACGAGCACGTTGAGCAGGCCATAGGTGATAAAGATGGAACGGAGGGCCGTCTCGTGGTCCAGGTCTAGCCCGTGTTCCAGGCCCGCGGGAATGCCCGAGGCGAGCGCCCCCAGCGACGTACCCACGAACCCGGCGATGCCGTAGAGGGCAAAGCCTTCCGTAGTGCGCTGCGGCGGCAATACGGAGGGCAGGCTGGCCTGCTCCATGGGAAGCATGGGGCTGCTGCCGCCGCTGCTGGCGCCAAAGCCGCCGAGGAAGGAGAGTGCTCCCAGCAGGGCAAGTGAATCGGCGAAGGCCAGGGCGAGACCGGCGCTGGCGGTGAGGAGAGGAAAGAGCACGAGCATGCGCCTTCGCCCCGTGGCATCGCCAACCAAGCCGGCGGCAAACGATTGCACCGCGGCGCCGGCGAACCCCAGGGTGAGCAAGAGTCCGGTTTGGGCCAGGCTGAAGCCGCGCAGGTCGAGGTAGATCGCCAGGACGACCATGACCATGCCCGCGGAGAAGTTGTGGACGCCACGGGCGAGGAAGATGAGCCACGCATCGCGGCTGACCCAGGCTGGGGGCGCAGGCAGGCGAGGCACAGGGGTTACCTAGGGGGCGATCTGCCGCAGGAGCAGGTGCAGTCGCGGGGCGTCGGCGGCGAGCAGTCGCGCGGCCTCTCTGCCTGCGCCGACGAGGAAATCGCGGGGCTTATCGTGCGCGGCGGCGGCGAGACGCAGGCAGGCGGCGAGGGCGTGGTCGCGATGGGGGACGTCGGCGCCGACAAGGGTGGCGACGAAGGAGAGGTCGCGGGTGAACTGCTGCACCTGGGATGCGGAGGCGAGGAGTACGAAGCCGTGGATGCGCGCGGGACGCGGCGGCAGGCTGTAGCGCAGGGCGCTCCCGTTGCCGTAGCCAGCGATGAGGGCTTGAACTTCGGTGCGCAGCAGTTGGTCAAGCTCAGGGTGTTGCTGATAGAGCGCGGCTTCGTCCTGGAACTCCGGGCCGAGGGCTTGGACTTGGCGCCCTCTATCAATAGGAAGGGTGGATGCCGAATGCACGATGCCGTAGATGAGAGCGTCCGCTTCGCCGGTGAGGACGAGGCTGCCGAGCGGCGGCGGCTGGCCCAGGGCGTGGCATTGGAAGGAGAAGGCGGCGCTGTCCGCGGTGACGATTTCGCCGATTTTCACAGTGGCTACTTCCATGCAGGCATTCTACCTTCTTCTCTGCGGTCGCGGAGGCATACGCCGCTCCAATCACAACGCGCGGACGCGTTTGCTGCGGGCCTTCTCCGAGCCGCCGACGGGGATACCGCGCTGCGCCAGCGACTGCTCCACGAGCGTCCAGAACGAGCGGCGGTCGGCGGCGGTGACGACGGCTTGCTCGTGCGCTTCCTGGAGCACCAGGGGGTAGCCGCGCCCCTTGGCGCATTGATCGAGGACGAGGGCGTGGAGGAGGTCGAGCGACGCGGCGTCCTGGGCCACCCACGCGGGCATTTCCAGACGGGCGATCTCATCGCCGACGTTGAGGTAGCAGAAGCGGACGCCGTGCGTACCGTAATCGCTCACCACGATGTTGGACTGGCTGGCGAAGACAGCGGAGCGCTGGCCGGGGGCGAGCAGGCCTTCGAAGAGATCTCGGTCCATGAGGCTCTGGGCCACGGCGTCGCACTCACGCTTGCCGACGCCGCCGCGTCCGCAGATGCGGGCGCAGCCGGATGTTTCCAGTGCCTCGTGAGGGCAGGCGATAAGACGCAGGAGATTGACGACCTCCGGGGAGCGGGGGTTGCTGATGTAGCTGGCAAAGGGAAGGGCAGGCGTTTGTCGTTGCGTACGCAACGAATCCAGCGCGGCGAGGAGGCCGTCTTGCAGGAACACGCGGCGCACGTGGTCGCCGTAGCGCCCTTCGGAGCGGTCGCCGCCGGAGAGCGTCCAGAGGACGAGGGTGCCATCTAATAACGCCAGCGCGGGGAGGCCGGCGGGAAGGGCGGCGACACGATCGGCGAGGGCGCGGGCCTCCATCACCTGGCGCTTCACGGCGAGCAAGGAAGCATCAATGGGGGTCTCCTTGACGCCGTCGCCGTCGGAGAGATTCATCTCCTCCGGCGCAGAAAACAGGTGCGGCTCGGTCCATGAAGTCGCGGCGGGCTGGCGACCGTAGCGCACCTGCATACCGCCGATGTTGATCACGAAGCAGTGCGCGGGGCCGTGGCGGTCGAGGTCCACCTGGGAGCCGTCGGCGCCGATGGCGATGTATTCGTGCGGCGCGGGCGGCGCAGGGATCGCTTGGGCCAGGCCGCGTTGCTGCCAATCGAACGGGAGGCCGGCGGTGAGCCAGCCCACCTTGCGCGGCGGAGCGCCGAGGGCGGCGAGGGCCTCAATCTTGGCGACGGTGCGTTTGCCGCCCTGCAGGGGATCGCGCACCAGATGCAGGGCGGCTTGGACGCGGAGGCGGCGGTCGTTGGAGGACGCGGCCAGGCTGTCGCCCATTCTGCTGACCTGGCGCGCCGTCTTGTGCAAATCGAGAGCCATATTAGCGCAACACCCGCTCATCGCCTACGCGGCGCGTGATGCGCTGCTGGTCGAGGTATTCCATGAGGGCGAGGGCGTACTTGCGGCTGGTGCCGAAGAGGTCGCGCACCTCAGCCACGGTGATCTTGCCGTGCTGGGCGATGTGGGCTTTCACCTTGTCCACCATCTGGTCGTATGCGGCGGCGGCGAAGACGACATCCGGCGCGGCGCGGACAACCTTTGCAACGTCAAGCAAATATGCCAGGGCTTCCGGCTCGATGGAAATATCGCTGGGGGGGCTGTACGGGCTGGCGGCGAGGGCGGCAAGGTAGACGTCCACGGCGCGCTGCTGGGCGGCGGTGAGCCGCGGCGCGTGGCCGGGCAGGCGCACCAGGGAAGATTCCTCGGCGACTGCGCCTGATGCGACGAGGCGGGCGAGGGCGGCGATGAACACGGGAGGGGGAAGATCGAGGCGGCTGCGGAGCTCTTCGCGCGGCATGCCGGCGCGGAGGGGGAAGCGCGTATGAAAATCAGCGAGCGCTTGCCGGGCTTTGGCGGAGGCGCGCTCGAAGCCGGCACGGGAGAAGTACAGGGCGGCAGGGGCATCGCCGAAGCGGATCGCCTGGCCGGATTGCGCCAGTCCCTCCAGTATGCGCTGCACAGCATCGAGCGCGAGGCCGGTAGCCTCGGCGACGGCGCGGGCGGCGCATGGTTCACGCGCGGCAACAGCGGCGAGGACGATCTCTTCCGGAGCGCCGGTCTCCATGACGGCGAGGCGCTCTAGCGTTCCAGCATGCCGCCGCTGGTGCCGCTTGGCGTGCGGCTCGATAACCTGGCCGCCGCCGATGGTGCCCCAAGCGTTACGAAGGATGAAGAGGTCGCCTTTGACCACGGCAGCGGGTTGCTCCAGCTTCACCTGCGCCCAGACGGATTGTCCGCCGCTGGCTTCGTCGGCGTCGAGCAGGCGCAGGCGCGCGAGAGTTTCGGCAGCGCCGGAGTGGAAGCTCACGGGAGCGTTGTGCCTGACCGGCGGCGCGCCTGCCACGAGGCGCAGCTTGGCATCGAGCGCCTGCGTGGGCACGAGCCAGCCGGGGAGGGTGACGACATCGCCACGGACGAGCTGGTCATGGTTGACGCCGGTGAGGTTGACGGCGAGGCGCCGCCCGGGGCCGGCCTCGTCCAGTTTTTTCTGGTGGCTTTGCAGGCCGCGGATGCGGGCGCGCAGCCCTTTGGGGACGATCTCCACCTCTTGGCCGAGGTGAAAGGCGCCGTCCACCAGCGTACCGGTGACCACGGTGCCAAACCCGGCGACGACGAAGGAGCGGTCGATGGCGAGGCGAGGGCGCCCCAAGTCAGGGCGAGGGGGAGTCTGGCGGAGGGTCGCGGCAAGCAGGCGCTTGAGATCGTCCAAGCCCTGGCCGGTGGCAGAGGAGACGGCGACAATGGGCGCACCCGCGAGCGACATTCCTTTCAACACTTCCTGCACATCCGCCGTCACCAGTTCCAGCCAGTCGGCGTCCACGAGATCGCGCTTGGTGAGGACGACGATGCCGTGGGTGAGGCGCAGGAGATCAAGGATGGCGAGGTGCTCGCGGGTCTGGGGGGCGACGCCTTCATCGGCGGCGACGATGAGCATGGCAAGGTCTATGCCGCCGATGCCGGCGAGCATGTTTTTCACCAGGCGCTCGTGGCCGGGGACGTCTATGACGCCGACCTCTTCTCCGCCGGGCAAAGAGAGCCAGGCGAAGCCGAGGTCAATGGTCATCTCCCGTTCCTTCTCTTCTTTGAGACGGTCGGGGTCAATGCCGGTGAGGGCTTTTACGAGGGTGGATTTGCCGTGGTCAACATGGCCCGCGGTGCCGATGACGTACATGACGGGTTCGAGGATAGCACAGGGCGGAGGGAGGACAGAAGGGGAGGGTGGCGGCGGCAATGACGCTATGCCGGGAGGAGGCGCAGGAAGACTTCGTTAGAGAGGAGCCGGCCTTTGCTGGTGAGGCGGAAGAGGCCGCGGTCTTCAATCACGAGGCCTGCGGGAGCAAGGGAGCGCAGGGTATGGGCGACGCGATGTGCCGATATGCCAAAGGCTGCTTCCAGCGCGGCGGGGGAGAGGCCATCTTCCAGGCGCAAGGCGAGGATGGCCGTCTCGGAGAGCTTGTCTTCGTCAGACAGAGACGAACGTTCTTCCACCACGGGGATGGCCTGCGGCGTCCAGCGGCCTGGGTGCGGCTGCTGCATGCGGCGGGTGTAGTCGGTGGGCGAATTGATGTTCCAGAAGCGCTGGCCTCCAAGGTAGGAGTGCGCCCCGGGGCCGACGCCGAGAAATGGATGGTTGCGCCAGTAGGCGAGGTTGTGGCGGCATTCGTGCCCAGGCGTGGCCCAGTTGGAGATCTCGTAGTGGCGGTAGTCGGCCTGGGCCAAGAGTTCTTCGGCGGCAAGGTACATATCCGCGGAAGCGTCAGGGTCGGCCTGGGGCGCTTGGCCGGCCTGCACCTGGGCATGGAGCGGCGTGCCTTCTTCCACGGTGAGGGCGTAGAGGGAAAGATGCTCAGGGGCAAAATCGAGCGCCTGGCGCAGGCCGTCGCGCCACTGGGCTTGCGTCTGGTTTGGCAGGCCGTAGATAAGGTCGAGGTTGATGTCAGCAAAGCCGGCCTGTCGCGCGAGACGGTAGGCGGCAACGGCGTCGGCGGCGGTGTGACGCCGAGTGAGGAAGCGCAACATGGCGTCGTCGAACGACTGCACGCCCATGCTGAGACGATTGACGCCCATGCCGCGCCACGCCGCCAGGCGCTCCGGTGTGACGTCGCCGGGGTTCATCTCCATGGTTATCTCGGCATCGGTGCGCACGTCGAACGAGGTGCGGGCGGCGTGCAGGGCCTGGGCGAGCAGGTGCGGTGGAATCCAGGAGGGAGTACCGCCGCCGAAGAAGATGGTGGCGACTTGGGGGCGTTCCAGCGCTTCGCCCCATGCGGCGATTTCAGTGGCAAGCGCGGGGACGTACTGAGGAATGAGGCCCTCAAGACGCGCGTAGGTGTTGAAGTTGCAGTAGCTGCACTTGGTCTGGCAGAAGGGGATATGGATATATAGGGCGATTGGTTGTTGGTGCATGGGGTGAGCCGGTGTGCCGGGTCGCGGGTGGCGGCACGGTACAGGTACGGTACAATTGTAGGCCATCTGGAGAAAATCTGGTCAACGACCACTTTCTTTGTTCAAGAGAGGCGCCCGTGACCCAGACCCGCCGCAGCAACGTGCATCTGCTCTATGGCGACGACGAGTTCTCCATCGCCGAGGCGCTGGGGGAGATCAAAACGCGGCTCGGGCCGGCGGAGGCGCTGGGGCCGAACACGCTGGTGCTGGACGGGGGCAGGCTGACGCTGGCGGAACTGCGGATGGTGTGCGATACGATCCCGTTTCTCGCGGACCATCGCCTGGTGGTGGTGGAAGGATTGCTGGAGCGGTTCGAACGAGGGCAGGCGCGGCGCGGTCGCGGCAAGGGGGAGGCGAAGCCGGAGGCGGGAGGATGGGAGGGTCTGGGGGAGTATGCGGCGTCGGCGCCGCCGAGCACGACGTTAGTGTTCACTTCAGGCACGGCGGCCCCGGGAAACCAGGCGCTGAAGTCGCTGGCAGGTGTGGCGCAGGTGCGGAAGTTTCCCGCGATGCGCGGGGCGCCGCTGGCGCAGTGGGTGCGGCAACGAGCGCAGCAGCAGGGGGGGCGCATGTCGCCGGAGGCGGAGGCGCTGCTGGCGGAGTTCAGCGCGGGAAACCTGCGTTCGCTCAGCTCCGACGTGGAAAAGCTGTGCGTGTACGCGGGCGGGCGGGAGATTACGGCGCAGGACGTGCGCGACCTGGTGGCCTCAGCGCAGGAGGCGGGCATCTTCGATCTGCTGGATGCGGTGGCGCAGGGACGGCAGGCAGCGGCGATGCGGATACTGGAGCAGTTCCTGCACCGAGGCGAGGCGGGACAACGGATCCTGGCGCTACTAGCAAGGCAGGTGCGCATGATGACGCAGGCAAAGAGCCTGGAGGCGCATCGCGTGGCGCAAGGTGAATGGCCGGCGGTGCTGGGCACGTCATCAGACTACGCGATACGGAAGACGGTGGAACACGCACGGGCGTACAGCATGCCGGCGCTGGCGCGGATGTATCAACTGCTGCTGGACACCGACGTCTCGATCAAGACGGGGGCGATGGTTGAGACGCTGGGGATAGAGTTGCTGGTGGCGGAGATGTCGGCGAGCGAGGCGCGGGGAGAGCCGCGAAGGACGCGCTAGGGCCAAGGGCTACGCCCAGTCATGGCGAATGGGGTTGAAGCAGGCGAGGAAGTGGCCCGGCGAGACCTCTTCCAACGGGGGCATAGGCTCCTGACGGCATGCGGCGCGGGCCTTGTTGCACCGCGTCAGGAAGGGGCACTCTCCCTTGAGCTTGAGCAGGTCGGGAGGGTTGCCCCGAATGGGGATGCTGGAGCGGGGCGGAAGGTTTTCGCGCGGCACGGCGCGGAGCAATCCATAGGTGTAGGGGTGCAGCGGGCGGGGCCGCGTTGCTCCTTTTCGGCGCGCAATTGGTCAAGAACTTCCGCCTGGAGGGTGACGTCCAAACCTGAGGTAGGCTCGTCAGCAAGGAGAACCTTGGGATGCAGGACGGTGGCCATAGCGAGCAGGGCGCGCTGACGCATGCCGCCACTGAGTTCGTAGGAATAGCGATCAAGCACCAGGGGAGCATCGCTAAAGTCGACGCTGCGCAACGCTTCCACGGCGTGGGCACGGGCATCACGCTTGCTGACATGCAGGGGCACCGTGAGCATCTCCTCCACTTACGAGCCGATGGTGAGCAAGGGGTTGAGGCTGGCGGTGGCGTCCTGAAAGGTCATGGCGATGTCCCGCCCGCGGATGTGCTGCAACTCTCGGTCTCTGAGGCGCATGAGGTCTCGGCCCTGGTAGAGCACGCTGCCACTGGTTATCTTCCCGATGCGCGGGGGGACACGCCCATGATGGACATCCCCGTGAGGGTTTTGCCTGAGCTGTTTTCCCCCACGATGGCGAGCACGCCGCGAGGTTGCACGGAGAAGCTCACCCTGTTGACCGGCGTGATGATGCCGCTGCGGGTGTGCAATTGCAGCACAAGATCGCGGACGTCAAGGATGGGCACAGGTGCAGCGGGGGTCAGGTGCGCAACCGCCGGCTGCACGGACATGGCCCTCTCCTTTTCTATCTTACTCGCCTCTTAGGCGCCCGGGGGCGCGGGTCGCATCACGATGGGGCGGAACCGCCCAGCGCGCAACTCGGCAACTAGCGAATGCGCGCCATCCACGTGCCGGGAGAACTCCGTGGCGCATGTGCCGATATCGCGAAGGTCGTGGGAGTCGCTGCCGCCGGCGCCGGGGACGCCGTGGCGATGGCAGAGGTCGTGCGAGAAGCGGTTCTGCTGCGGGTTGCCGCGTCCGTTGACGATTTCCGCGCCATCGGCGAGGCGCAACGCAGGGTTGGCGGCGGCCTTGTCCAACTGCTCGGCGTAGGGCGTGGCCCAAGGGCCGGTGTCGTCGCTGTACTGGCGGCGATAGGGGTGGGCCATGACCATAGCTCCAGTGGCGCGCTCGACCTCTTGCTTGAGGAAGGCGACGCGATGCATGCCGAAAACATACCCCGGCACGCCGTAGACCAGGATATGGCCCTCCTCCGTGTTGAGTTCAGCGCCGGGGATGACGAGAAAATTGTGGCGGCGGCCCAATGCGAGCACGTCGTCCGCGTCCCAGAACCAGTCGTGCTCCGTGATGCAGACGCCATGCAGACCTACAGCGCGGGCGCGCTCTACCAGATCGTCAGGGGTGATGGACGCATCGAAGGAGTAGCGGTCCGTGTGGCAGTGGAGGTCAATACGCATGACAGGGAGAGTCTCGCATCACGGCGGGAGGGCGTCAAGCGCGGCGAATGTTCAGGTGGGTAGCGCGAGAGGGAGGGGATAGCAGGATGCAACTCCTCCCCTGAACAAAACAGCCAGCGCCCAGGGCATGCCCTGGGCGCTGGGAAGGGAAGGGGGGATGAGGGCTCTAGGAGACTCTGTCCGCCGTCCAGGTCTTGGGCTGGAGGCCGATGCGCTCCACGCCGAAGGAGAATAGGTCGCGGCTGGGCCCCCAGGACGCGGGGATAACGTCAGAGCGGCCGCCGAGCAAGCGGTCGAAGGTGAGCAGCGCGGGGGTGTGGGCCACGCGGTCGGCGATGAGGCGATTGGCCTGCCGGCCCAGGCGAATGTAGTCGTCAATGGACGCGGATGACACCCAATCGGCCACCATTGCTCTCAGCTCGGCGTCGTCGCTTTGCACGAACTGGTTGTTGTCGGCAAAGCCCGCCGTCCCCTGGCCCGCGGCGAAGGGGTACAGGCCCAGGCCGAACATGCCGGAGACGCTGGGCCTGTCAAACTTCCTTGCCGCCAGGTTAACAGAGATGAAAGCGGCAAAGTCAATGGGCTTGCGGTTCACCTTGATTCCCAGGCGTTCCCACATGACGGCGATGCCTTCCATCATTTCTATGCCTTCCGGCAGGTCAGGGCGCGGCCAGATGTACATGTCCATCTCAAAGCCTCTGGGATAGCCGGCTTCTGTGAGGAGCGCCTTGGCCCGGTTCACGTCGTACGGAGGTACGGGCAGCTTTTCGTAGGACGGGTCAGCACTGTTTGCGGGCCAGTTGATGTCCGGCTTGGCGAAGCCGCCCATATAGGTATCTGCGAGCGCTTGCCGGTCAATCCCGTAGTGCACCAGCGCCTGGCGCACTTTCACATCGGCGATGGGGTTCTTGCCGTAGCCGGCGTATTCCTTGATGTATTGCTGTTCCACGCGAAGGTTCGCCGTTCCGCCGGGGCGGGAGTAGATCTTGACGTTGCGCGCATTGGCGAGCGCCTTTCCACCCGCGACGCTCAAGTTGGCCAGATGCACTTCATTGTTCCGGAGCAGCGCGACCTGGGTGTTCTCTTCCGGCACTAGGGCCCAATAGATGGTCTTGATGCGGGGCACGCCCCAGAACCAATGATTGTCCGCGGCCTCAAAGGTCACGGAGTTGCCGACGAGGATTTCCTTCATCTTGTAGGGTCCGCTGCCGATGGGGTTCTTGTTGGCGCCCGCGGGAGTCACCCTGGCGACATAGTCAGCGGGCATGACGTAGCAGGGATTGCCGCCGCAGGCGTACCGGCCCACAAAAGCGAAGGGCCAGAAGATGTTGCGGGCCTTGAGGGTGACGACCACGGTATTGGCATCCGGCGCCTCAATGGAGACGAGGTCGTTCTGGAGATTGGCGCGCGTAGAGAGTGTGGACTCGGAGGACTTAGAGAAATCGACCCAGTATTTGACGTCTTTGGCGGTGGCCTTGTCCCCATTGTGATGGACGATGCCATCGCGGGTCTTCAACGTCCAGACCTTGCCATCAGCGCTCATGTTCCAAGCGTTCACCAGCCCGGAGACGCTATCGTTCTTGCCGTCTTGTGTGCTGCCAATGACGTAGTCATACATCATGTCTAGGTAGTATTGCGGCGATTGGTTCAAGTGGATGCCCTGGAAGTTGGACATGCTTGTCCAGGCCAGCCTGAACTCCCCTTGCGGCCGGGGGACAGCGGTTGCCGTGGGGGGCGGGACAGGAGTGTTGGCAGGGCGGGCCGTGGCCGTGGCCTGGGGCGCCTGGGGCGCTTGGGTCACGGGGGCTGCGGTGGTCGCTTGCGGGGCGACGCTTGGCTGCTGCGCGGCAGCGGGTTCGTCTTCGCCGCTGCCGCATGCGGCCACGACGAGGCTGACGGAGATGGTGAGCAACAGCAGTAAGTACAAACGTGAGGCTTTCATGATTCCCTCCGTACGTGGGACGTGAGTGGGGTTCGTGCGCGTCATTCTACACCCCCTGGTGCGCCAGGCGCACCAGGGGGGATTCCAGGAGTCCTCTGGACACGGGCGCGACAGCGGCCGGGGCATCCGGATCGCGTGGCGGCTGGCTTGGCCGCCGGCGAATGTAGTCGTGTGATCGCATCGTGTCTTGTGTGTGAGAAGAGCAGCCTCGAAGAGTGCAGGCACGTATGAACGCATTCCCCTGGATTTCTAGTCACAATCCGGTAAGGGTTCCCTTCGAGTAGGGCCAGGACTTTCAGGCCAAGCGCTGGAGGAAAGGGGATTCCCCGCGCCCTCAGCAGCGCCCCAGGCGTACCGGGGCGCTGCTGAGGGCGCGGGAGTAAGGATGCGCGACTAGGAGACTTTGTCCACCGTCCATGTTTTGGGCTGGAGGCCGATGCGCTCCGCACCGAAGGAGAATGCGTCTTGGGTCGGCGCCCAAGACCCGGGGACGGCGGCGATACGCCCGCCCAAGAGCTTGTCAAACGTGAGGAGCGCCGGCGTGTGGGCAACGGCGTCCACGATAGCCTTGTTGGCCAGGCGGCCGATCCTGATGTACTCTTCCAGGCTGGCCGCCGCGACCCAATCGTCAGCGAGCTTCTTGAGTACCTGGTCGTCGCTCTGCACGAACTGGTTGGCGGGGTTGAAGCCCGCCACGGACTGGTTGGCAGCGAAGGGGTAATGCGTCAGGCCGTACATGCCGGAGACGCTGGGCCGCTCGAATTTCTTGGGGGCCAGGATCGTTGAGGTGTAGGTGGCGAAGGCGAGGGGCTTGCGGGTGACCTTGATGCCCAGCTTCTCCCACATCACGGCGACGCCTTCCATCATCTCGACCCCTTCCGGCAGTTCCGCGCGGGGCCAGATGTACATGTCCAGCTCAAAGCCCTTGGCGAAGCCCGCGTCAACGATCATTTGCTTGGCCTTGTTGAGATCGTAGGGAGGCACAGGCAGTTTTTCGTACGATGGGTCGCCCATATTCGCCGGCCAGTTGACGTCTGGTGAGGCAAACCCCACCATGTACGTGTCTGCGAGGGCCTTGCGGTCAATGCCGTACCACATCATGGCCTGCCGCACCCGCAGGTCAGCCAGGGGATTGGGGCCGGAGCCGGGGTATTCCCTGATGTACTGTTGCTCTACGCGGATGTTGGTGGTGCCGCCGGGACGGGTGTAGATCTTTACCGTTCTGTCATTCTTCAGGGAGACGGCGCCGGCGCGGCTGATGTTAATCATGTCCGCCCCGCCGTTGCGCAGGAGCGCGAGCTGGGTGTTTTCCTCAGGCACCTGATTCCACACTATGGTCTTGGTGCGCGGCACGCCCCAGAACCAGTGGCTGTCCGTGGCTTCATAGGTCATGGAGTTGCCCGGCTGAATTTCCTTGACCTTGAACGGGCCGCTGCCCACCGGATTCCTGTTGTAGCCGGTGATGCCGTTCTTCGCCAGGTAATCGCCGTTCACCACGTAGCAAGGGTTGCCGCCGCAGGCATGACGGCCCACAAAGGCCTGGGGCCAGAAGATGTTGCGGGCCTTGAGCGTCACCACGGCGGTGTTGCTGTCAGGCGAGTCGAGGGAGGCGATGTCATTTTGCAGCACGGCGCGGGTAGACATCATGGAGCCTTCGCTCATGGTGTACACCAGCCAGGCCTTCACGTCAGCCGCGGACGCCTTGTCTCCGTTGTGGAACACCACGCTGTTGCGGGTCTTGATGGTCCAGACCTTGCCGTCAGGGCTCATGCTCCAGCCGGTGGCCAACCCAGAGACGGTGTCATCCTTGCCGTCTCGGGTGGAGCCAATGATCGTGTCATAGGCAGCGTCCATGTACACCTGCGGCGCGGAGGTGTAATGAACACCCTGAAAATTCAACAGGTCGCTCCAGGCGAAGGTCAAGGTGCCCTGGGGCCGGGGGATTGCCGTAGCGGTGGGCGGCGGCACCGGTGTGGCGGTGGGCCCGGCGGCGGCTTGCGGGGCGACGGTTGGCTGCTGCGCGGCAGCGGGTTCAGCCTCGTCGCTGCCGCATGCGGCAGCGACGAGGCTGACGGCGATGGCGAGCAACAACAGTAAGTACAAACGTGAGGCTTTCATAATTCCCTCCGTGCGTGGGACGCCAGTGGGGTCCGTGCGCGTCATTCTACACCCAGCGGTACCCCAGGCGCACAAGGGTGGATTCTAGGGGGCGGACTGGGCAGCGGGCAGCGGGGATAGAGGCGGCAGCACACAAATTGCGTCTGCCTGCGCTCCAGCGGGCGCGGGCAGGTTGCGAGGCTACGCCCGGGCCTTGGTGAAGGGGGTGATGCGCATGCCGAGGCCGGGGTCAATGTCAAAGCTGATGACGTTACCCGTGCTTTGCTGTGCGCCGCACACCTTGGCAACTTCCAGCGTTTTCGTAAGGGGTCCCCGACGTTCTCTGTCTTGAGGCACAGGTGGGCATCACACATGGAGCTAATGCGGACGAGGGTGCTTTCCGTGAAGGCATAGGAGTGGGTGATGAGGGCAATGGTCATGCCCTTGCTGCAGTAGGCCATGATCTCTTCAAAGAAGCCGACGATCTGCTCGATAGAGGCGTGGGCGATGAACGAGGTGATGGAGTCAATAATCATGAGGTCCTGGGTCACCTGGCGGCGGAGGGCGTCTAACAGCGGCGTAAGGAGGTTGTGAGATTCCCCGGTCTTGGCCTGCATGGCGCGCAGGGGGAAGATTTTCAGACGGCCCAACGGCAGGTAGTCGGTGACGTCAAGGTTGAGGCTGAGCATTTACCGGAGCAGGCTGCGCACGGTGTTTTCCGTGGTCATGAAGGAGACGCGGTAATGATCGCGCACCGTGTCCCAGGTGAGCCGCTAGGAGAGCACGGACTTGCCGGAGTCGGAGGCGCCTTCGAGGAGGATGAGCGGTCCGAGAGGGATGCCGCCGCCGAGTTCCTTGTCAATCTCGGCGCTGCCGGCGGAAATAACTTTGCCGCAGGCAATGGCCTGGGCCATGTTGGCTCCTTGCAGGGTCGCCGCCAGATGTGTGGAAAATGATGGATGCATGAGGAATACGGTCAAGGAGAGCATGGAGAATGGAGGGCGCGAAGCGGAGAGGGAAGACAGGTTGCGAAGCGCACCACCGCCCCATGCGAGGGGGGGGGACCGCTGGGAACGATGGTGGGCGGTGCGAGGGCCGGTAGGCATGTGTGATGGGGGTGAGAGACAGCCGGCGCGGGTGCGGCATAAAGCCGCTGGGGCCAGGCGCCGGCAGCAGCGAAGGGAAGAGGATGTGGAGGGAGGGCGGGGTGATCGGCAGCAGTGGGAGGATGATGTGTGACACGCGCCTTGACAAGGCATGATGGGTTCTCTACAATGACAAGGCTGTGGGACAGGCGAGCAAGATCGAATGCCCGCAGCGAGGAACGCCACGCACTTGCTAAACGCCACGTAAGATAGAAACTCCCCGGTCCCGCTGAGCGTATGATAACGGCTCGGTATCACGATCGGGCCGTTTTTCTTGTCTTGCAGGCGAGCAGCTTCTCGGAATCCGCGACGGCATCCCGGTGTGACCGGGGAATCGTGGCGGGCGCCGAGGAGGCGTACCGGCCGCCGGGAAAGAGCCCGGGGCGCGCACCTTAACAACCGCAGAGAGCAAGTCATACAAGCGCGAGACGACGAGAGTCTCGCGCGCCGAAGCTTCTCGTTATGCCTTAATGTAGGTCAAGCTACAAAGGGCCGGCGGTGGATGCCTTGGCGCCAAGAGCCGATGAAGGGCGTAGCAAGACTACGAAAAGCCACGGTTAGCCGTCTAGCAGGCTTAGCCGTGGATTCCCGAATGGGGCAACCCTCTCCGGCAAAACCGGAGAACTCCTGGTTGAATCTATAGACCAGGCAGAGGTAAGCAGGGGAACTGAAACATCTTAGTACCCTGAGGAACAGAAAGTATTCCCCGAGTAGTGGCGAGCGAAAGGGGAACAGCCTAAACCGGAGGGACTGAGTGGACTGGAGTCCTATGTCTCACCGGTGTTGTAGGGCGCGATAGGTCCTTCTCTAGAAGGGCCACGGAGTTACCAATCCAATCTCTAGCCAAAGGCCCCCTGGAACGGGCCACCAGAGAAGGTGAAAGTCCTGTAGGCGAAAGAGAGCGGACTCCGGTTGCGTTCCTGAGTACCACGGGGAAACCGGGAAACCTCGTGGGAATCTGGGTGGACCACTCATCCAAGGCTAAATACTCTTGGCGACCGATAGTGAACAAGTACCGTGAGGGAAAGGTGAAAAGAACCCCGGAAGGGGAGTGAAATAGATCTGAAACCACCGGCCTACAAGCGGTCAGAGTCCTTCTACGGAAGGATGATGGCGTGCCTATTGAAGAATGAGCCAGCGAGTTACTCGGTGTGGCAAGGTTAAGGGACTGGAGTCCTGGAGCCGTAGCGAAAGCGAGTCCGAATAGGGCGTTTAGTCGCATCGAGTACACCCGAAACCGAGTGAGCTACCCATGTCCAGGGTGAAGTGAGTGTAAAAACTCATGGAGGCCCGAACTCACGTATGTTGCAAAATACGGAGATGAGGTGTGGGTAGAGGTGAAATGCCAAACGAACTTGGAGATAGCTGGTTCTCCCCGAAATGCATTGAGGTGCAGCCTCATTGTGCAACCACAGGGGGTAGGGCTCTGGATCGGCTAGGGGGCGTAAGCTTACCAAACCGAACCAAACCACGAATACCTGTGGTGAAGAAATGGGAGTGAGACAGCGGGGGATAAGCTCCGTTGTCGTGAGGGGAACAGCCCAGACCATCAGCTAAGGTCCCAAAGTGAAGGCTCAGTGTTAAAGGAAGTCGGTTCGCATAAACAGCCAGGATGTTGGCTTAGAAGCAGCCATCATTTAAAGAGTGCGTAATAGCTCACTGGTCGAGCGAACCGGCGCCGACAATTCACCGGGGCTTAAGTCTTCCACCGAAGCTATGGATCCAGCGCAAGCTGGGTGGTAGGGGAGCGTTCCCAGCGCAGTGAAGCTAGACTGGAAGGTCTGGTGGAGTGCTGGGAAGTGAGAATGCTGGCATGAGTAGCGCAATTCTGGTGAAAACCCAGAACACCGAATGTCTGAGGCTTCCTACGCAACGTCAATCGGCGTAGGGTTAGGCGGGCCTAAGGCGAGGCCGAAAGGCGTAGTCGATGGACAGCAGGTCAAAATTCCTGCCCCGCCCGCAGTTCGTTTTAAGCTCAGGGAGGACACGGGAGGGTAGGCGAAGCGCGCCCATTGGACATGGCGCGTCTCCAAACGTAGGCGAGGTCACCGCAGGCAAATCCACGGTGGCCGTTAACAGCTAAGGTGCGGAGAAAGTACTGGCTTCGGCCAGGGCGATTTCGTTGATCCCACACCGTCAAGAAAATTCTCGGAGCTAGAGCTGCGGGCGCCCGTACCGCAAACCGACACTGGTGGACAATCCGAAATCGGATAAGGTGAACGAGAGAACCCTCGTTAAGGAACTAGGCAAAATTACCCCGTAACTTAGGGAGAAGGGGGGCTCCGCGGCGTCTACCGGCATGCCCGGGAAAGCGCTACGGAGTCGCAGGTAATCGGCCCGGGCGACTGTTTAACAAAAACACAGGTCTCTGCCAAAGCGTAAGCTGAGGTATAGGGGCTGACGCGTGCCCAGTGTCGGAAGGTTAAGGGGAGGGGTGCAAGCCCTGAACCGAAGCCCCGATGAACGGCGGCCGTAACTATAACGGTCCTAAGGTAGCGAAACCCCTTGTCGGGTAAGTTCCGACCCGCATGAAACGCGTAACGACTTGGGCGCTGTCTCAACGAGGGACTCGGCGAAATTGAAGTACCTGTGAAGATGCGGGTTACCCGCTGACGGACAAAAAGACCCCGTGAAGCTTTACTGTAACTTGGCATTGATTCGAGACTGATGATGCGTAGGATAGGTGGGAGGCTGGGATCCTGGGCTCGCGGGCTCAGGGGAGCCGACGGTGAAATACCACTCTTCGTTTGTCTTAAATCTAACCTCGTCCGTTATCCGGATGGGGGACCGTGCCTGGTGGGCAGTTTGACTGGGGCGGTCGCCTCCTAAAGAGTAACGGAGGCGCCCAAAGGTTCCCTCAGGTCGGATGGAAATCGACCGCGGAGTGCATTGGCATAAGGGAGCTTGACTGCGAGACCTACAAGTCGAGCAGGTGGGAAACCAGGGCAAAGTGATCCTACGGTACCGAGTGGAAGGGCCGTGGCTTATCGGACAAAAGCTACTCCGGGGATAACAGGCTGATCGCGCCCAAGAGTTCATATCGACGGCGCGGTTTGGCACCTCGATGTCGGCTCGTCGCATCCTGGGGCTGCAGGCGGTCCCAAGGGTCCGGCTGTTCGCCGGTTAAAGCGGTACGCGAGCTGGGTTCAGAACGTCGTGAGACAGTTCGGTCTCTATCCTCAGCGGGCGCAGGAGGTTTGAGGGGAGTTTTCCATAGTACGAGAGGACCTGGAAGAACCAACCACTGGTGTGCCAGCTGTCCTGCCAAGGGCACGGCTGGGTAGCTATCGTTGGGCAGGGATAAGCGCTGAAGGCATCTAAGCACGAAGCCCCCCCCGAGATGAGACCTCCAGTCCTTCGCAAGAAGGAGTAAGACCCCAGGGAGACAACCTGGTTGATAGGCGGCAGGTGGAAGCCCCGTGAGGGGTGCAGCTGAGCCGTACTAATCGGTCGAGGGCTTGACCTACATTAAGTCATGTCGAGAAGCTTGGCGTATGACGCTCTCTGCGAATGTTGGTGGGAAGAGGCATGTGCGCTTCCCCGCGTGCTGCGCTTCGGCGCAGCCGGCGAGGGAAGGCGAACGTCGCGGGGTGGAGCAGTGGCAGCTCGTCGGGCTCATAACCCGAAGGTCAGAGGTTCGAGTCCTCTCCCCGCTACCAGCTACAGAAGGAAAGGCCCTCCGGGAAACCGGGGGGCCTTTTTGTTGTGGGGGCGACCGCGGTTCCTGGACACCTGAAGCGGGACTCGGTAGTATGCGGGCATGGTGCAACCGCAGGA
This sequence comes from Dehalococcoidia bacterium, assembly GCA_009693015.1. Classification (GTDB taxonomy): domain Bacteria; phylum Chloroflexota; class Dehalococcoidia; order SHYB01; family SHYB01; genus SHYB01. The sequence goes on along the minus strand of SHYB01000003.1, from coordinate 35,632 downwards.
TCCGCAGGAGGCGTTTCTAAAAGCGCTCTTCGCCACCATTCGGGATGGCGTTGTTCAAGCAGTTGCATGGCTGTTGACCCGTGTCCACCGCCAACCGCTGAAGCCGATCAGCGTCAGCGCCTTCTCCTCCGCCAGCTTCCATTACTTCTCGCCGCAGCAACGGCCCTCCCTCTTCTTCGACTTTGTGCCGCGGCAAAACAAGGAACATCACGACCTAGTCAAGCTGACGATTGGCTTGCTGGAGACCACGGGGAAGGTAATCCTGGCGGGCGAGGGCCGCATCGGCAAGTCTACGCTGGCGTACCAGGCGGCGGCGACGTACGCCCGCAAGAAGCGCATGGGGCTGGCCTGGGTCAGCGCCGACGGCAAGCCGCAGTTCGCCACAGCCGACCTGCTCGACGACCTGGCGAAGTCCCTGAAAATCGAGCCAACCGCACCGGCATTTCGTGAAGCCCTCAGCGCTACGCCTCATGTGGTCGTCCTGGACAATGCGGAAAGCATGGGGTGTGTTGTGGAGGAGGGGGATCACCCCCGCTCCATCTCTCCCCCATCGAGGGGGAGAGGGTAAGAGGCGGCAGAGTACGCCGCCGGCCAGATTGCCACGGGTGCCTTTGGCGGACTCGGGCCGATGGAATCGGCCTCTCGAGGACTCACCAATGACAGGGCAGGCGTTGCGACGCGCCGCTAGTTGTTGAGGAAGCAGGCAGAGAGGTGGCCGGGGGCGATTTCGGCGAGGGGGGGTTCGGATTCGGCGCAGCGGGGCATGACGTAGGGGCAGCGGGTGCGGAAGCGGCAGCCGGAGGGGGGGTCGAGGGGGCTGGGGACTTCGCCGCTGAGGATGATTTCTTCTTGGGTTTCATCGGGGTGGGTGGGGAGGGCGGCGGAGAGGAGGGCCTTGGTGTAGGGATGGTTGGGACGGTCGTAGAGGGAGTCGCTGTTTGCAAGCTCAACGATTTTGCCGAGGTACATGACGGCGACGTGGTGGCTGAGGTGTTTGGAGACGGCAAGGTCATGGGTGATGAGGATGTAGCCTAGCCCTTTGCTTTCCTGGAGGTCTTTGAGGAGGTTGAGTATCTGGCTGCGGATGGAGACGTCGAGGGCGGCGACAGGTTCATCGAGGACGAGGAGCTGGGATTGGGTGGAGAGGGCGCGGGCGATGGCGATGCGCTGTCGCTGGCCGCCGCTGAACTCGTGGGGGTAGTAGCGCGCGGCGGTGGCGCTGAGGCCGACTTGCTGGAGGACCTCGGCGACGCGCTGGTCAGCTTCGGCGTTGGTCACGCCGCGGGTGACGCGCAGAGGCTCGCTGATCATATCGCCGACGCGCTGGCGGGGGTCCATGGCGCCGTAGGGGTCTTGGAAGACGGCCTGGACGGAGGCGCGGTAGTGCTTGAGGCGGTCGCCGCGGAGCTTGAGGACGTCTTCACCCTGGAAGTGGATCGTTCCTGCGGTGGGTTGCTCCAGGAGCAAGACGAGCTTGGCGAGGGTGGTCTTGCCGCATCCGGATTCGCCGACGATGCCGAGGGTCTTGCCGGATTCGACGCGGAAGGAGACATCGTCCACGGCCTTGACCCAGTGGCGTTGCTTCGTGGGAAGCAGGCCCTGGCCGGCGGGGAAGAACTTTTGGAGGTGCTTCGCTTCAAGCAGCGGGCTGTTTTGTTGTGTCATGGACGTGGAGCCAGCAGGCGACTTTCTGGTTGTCTTGCAGGGTGACGATGGGCGGATATTCCTTGGTGCATGTATCCATTACGCTGGGGCAGCGCGGGGCGAAGCGGCAGCCCTGGGGGAGGGTGTCCAAGGCAGGGGGCTGGCCTTCGATGGAGTAGAGGCGCGGGACACGGCCTTTGAGCTTGGGGAGGGACCGCACGAGGCCGGCGGTGTAGGGGTGCGCGGGGCGATTGAAGGCCTGCTCCACAGTGGCCTCTTCCACGATGCGTCCGCCGTACATGACGATAATGCGCTGGCACATTTTGGCGACGATGCCAAGATCGTGGGTGATGAGGAGAATGGCGAGGTTGGAGTTGGCCTGGATGTCTTTGAGGAGACTGAGGTACTGGGCCTGGATGGTGACATCAAGGGCGGTGGTGGGCTCGTCGGCGATGATGAGCTGTGGCTCGGAGGACATGGCAATGGCGCCGACGACGCGCTGTCGCATGCCGCCGCTCATCTGGTGGGGGTAGGCGCGGGCGCGTTCTTCGGCGGCGGGGATTCGAACGAGGCGCAGCAGCTCGGCGACACGGCGCTTGACGCCGGCGCCGCTGGCCTTATGGTGCACGCGGAGGGATTCGCCGATCTGCTCGCCGATCTGGTACATGGGATCAAGGGAGCTGTGGGGGTCTTGGAGGATCATGGCGATCTTGCTGCCGCGGTAGGAGCGCATTTCTTTTTCAGAGAGTTGCGCCAGGTCTACGCCATCGAAGAGTATCTTGCCGCCGGCGATGTGGCCGCCGGGCCTGGGGAGCACGCGAAGGATGGAGAGGGCGGTCATGCTCTTGCCGGAGCCGGACTCGCCGACGAGGGCGACGGTCTCCGCTTGCTTGATGTGGAAGGAGACGCCGTCCACGGGCTTGACTACGCCGCCGGCGACGGAGATGTGGGTCTGGAGGTTCTCCACCTGAAGGAGGGGCGGCGCGCCGTGGGAAGGATGGCGCTGAGCCGTGGCGTTTCCAGCTGGGGACGATGGCGGAGGGGTAGGCATCTCTCGCATCGTAAGGGGCGGGGCAGGCACTGTCAACCAGGAGCACCACTTGACTTGCGAGCGTGCGGCCTGCTAGGGTGACGGTGGTCGCACATGCGGCGCTCATTACGGGTCATCTGTAGCGCCGTGCGTGAAAATATGGACGCTGCCGCGAATCGGCCGCTCGCGAGCAGAGATTCGGAAGGAATGTGTATGCGGAAACTCTTATTCCCGGTGCTGGCCATCGCCACGGCGATGGCGTTGGTGCTGTCGGCGTGCGGCGGAGGCGACGATGGGGATTCGTCCAGCACGAGTCCGAAGGCGACGAGCGCAGCGCCAAAGGTGACGGCGCCGCCCAAGGTGACAGGAGGCCCCAAGCGATACGACATTCTGCGAGTGTCCTTGAGCGGGACGCGCGATGTCTTCGACCCGATCAAGTCGGGCGCGGACATCAAGAACTATCTGGCGCCGATGTATGACAGCATCATCGGCAACGACCTGGAGGGCGTCCCGGACACCATCCACGGGCTGGCGACATCCTGGACGGCGGCGGCAGACAATACGTCGCTGACGATCAAGCTGCGGACGAACGCGAAATTCCACGACGGAACGCCGGTAACGGCGGATGACGTGAAGTTCACCATTGAGCGCGCGTCCAGCAAGGACTCGGTGTCGTCCTGGGCGGCCGACTACCGGGCCTCGGTGAAGAGCGTCGATGTGGTGGATGCGTCCACGGTGAGGCTGAACTACGCCAAGCCTGCGCCCTTCTTCTACTTCTACCTGACACGGCGGGACTCCGCGGAGCCTTTTGTGGTGTCGAAGGCGTACGTGGAGAAGAACGGGCTGGACGTGCAGAACACCAAGCCGATGGGGAGCGGCCCCTACAAGTTTGTGGAGCATGTGCAGGGCGCGCACACGCTGTATGACGAGGTGGCAACGCACTGGATGGGGCGCCCGAACTACAACCAAGTGCGGATCGCGGTAGTCGCGGAAGACACGACACGCGTGTCGCTGCTGAAGACCAAGGCAACGGACATCATTGATTCGCCGCGGTCTGAGTCTAAGAGCCTGAAGAGCGCGGGACTCACGGTGACGGCATCGCCGATCACCTTTTACCTGGAGCTGTGGGTGAACAGGCAGTGGGACACCGCGACGGCGTTCTCCGACGTCCGGGTTCGCGAGGCGCTGAGCATTGCCGTGAACCGGCAGGAGTTGATTGACACGCTCTTCTCCGGCGCGGGTCAATTGCCGGACTACTTTCCCAACACCACCGTCTCCATCGCCTACCACGGTGGCGCCAAGATCCCGTACGATCCGGCGCGGGCACGGCAATTACTGCAAGCGGCGTACCCGAATGGGATCACGGTGAGCCTGTTCTCCTACGGGCTGGGCGGCATTTCCGAAGGCCCGCAGATGATGCAGGCCATTGCGGGATACTGGGAGAAGGTGGGGGTGAAGACGAAGATCGTCAGCCTGGAGTACCAGGCGATGCGGGCGCAGATGGTCAACCGTGACCCGAATCTGGCAAACTCCGTGGGCTGGATCAGAGTTGCTCCTCTGTTTCTTCCACACCCGGGCCTGAACGTCCTGGCTCGCTCCAACGGCGCGCTGGCGCTGTCGCAGGATCCCACCTTGGACAAGATGATTGACGACTTGTCCAACGAACTGGACCTGGCGAGGTACAAGACGCGGACGGAAGAGATCACGCGGTACATCGAAAAGAATCACATGCGGTTCCCCGTCGCAGACGTTCAGCAGCTTTTCGCCAGCAACCCGGATAAGGTGCGGCCGGACTGGAAGCTGGGCCGGTACACCTCTGACCTCTACCTCAATGGCCTGTTCTTCAACAATACGTAGAGCGAAGGCGTAGCGACAAGGTTTGCAGGATTGAGGCCGGCGATGGTGACATCGCCGGCCTCTGTTGTTGTGGGCGGGGGTGGACAGGGTGATTTGATACGCATTGCTGCGGGGATGGATTCCGGCATCCGCCGGAATGACGGAAGGAGTCACCCCACTCCAGTTTCCCCTATCGAAGGTGAGAGGGGAGGAGGGGAAGATTCTTCGCTGCGCTTAGCATGACATGAGCGGGGGTGGCAGTGGGGGGCAAGGGTGGGGGGGCGGCAAGAATGACCGGCAGGCCCATAGCTCAAGCGCGAGGGGTAGGAGAAGGAGGAGGGTGGAAGGGGGATGGATGGGGGGGACGGGGGAGGCGCTAGGCGCCGCGCTGGCGGAGGCGGGGGTCGAAGCGGTCACGCATGCGGTCACCGATGAGGTTGAAGGAGGCGACGGTGATCATGATGGCGATGCCGGGGACGGTGGCGACCCACCAGGCGCTGGCGATGACGCCGCGCCCGTCAGCGACGATGGCGCCCCAGGAGGGGTTGGGGGGTGGGACGCCAACGCCGAGGAAGCTGAGGGATGCTTCCAGGATGATAACGGCGCCGACTTCCAAGGTGGCGAGGACGATGGCGACGTGGGAGACGTTGGGGATGACGTGACGGAAGAGGATGCTGGGCCCGGAGCAGCCGGCGACGCGGGCCAGGGCAATATAGTCGCGCTGGCAGACCTGGAGGGCCTGGCCTCTGATGATGCGGGCGGTGCGCGCCCAGATGAAGAGGCTGATGAGAATGACGAGGTTCCAGTAGCTGGCGCCGCGGACGACGGCGAGGACGAGGGCGAGGAGGACGAGGGGGATGGAGAGGGCGGCATCGGCGAGACGCATGAGGATCATATCCCAGAGCCTGCCGGCGTAGAAGCCAGCGGCGGCGCCGATGACGGTGCCGAGGACAACGCCGACGGCGATGGTGAGGGCGGCGAGGGAGAGGGAGACGCGCGCGCCGGTCATCATGCGGCTCAGCGTATCGCGGCCGAGGTTGTCGGTGCCAAGGGCGTGGTCCCACGTGCCGCGGTCCATGCCCACAGGGGGCAGGAGGCGCTGACGCAGGGCCTGATCGTAGGGGGAGTGTGGTGAGAGGGCGCCGCCGAAGATGGCGAGGAAGATGACGATGGCGAGGATAACGACAGGGATGGCGGGGTAGGCGCGCAACTCTTTCCACAGGCGGAGTCGCCAGGTGCGGGCCTTGAAGGGTGCGGCGGCGGCGATGGTGGTCATTATGTGGAGGTGAGCCTGATGCGGGGGTCTACGATGGAGTAGAGAACGTCAGTCATGAGCGAAGAGGCGATGTAGAGGGTGGCGCCGATAAGCACAATGCCCTGGATGAGGGGGAAGTCGTTATTGAGCACGGCGGTGTAGGCGAGGCGTCCGAAGCCGGGCCAGGCGAAAACGGTCTCCACGACGACGGCGTTGGTGACGAGGATGATGAGGTACATGCCGGCGAAGCTGACGACGGGGACGATGGCGTTGCGGACGGCATGTTTCCAAATGATGGTGCGCTCAGGGACGCCCTTGACGCGGAGCATTCTGATGAACTCCAGGTCGAGCACTTCGATGAGCGAGGTGCGGAGCAGGCGCATGACGTTGGCGGAAAGGATGAGGCCGAGGGTGAAGCCAGGGAGGATGTAGTGCCTGAAGCCGCCCGCTTCGGCCACGGGGAGAACGCGCAAGTTGACGGCGAAGACGATGATGAGCATGAGGCCGAGCCAGAAGCTGGGCATGGCCTGCCCCAGCACGGCGGTGGTCTGGGCGAGGGTGTCCCAGCGGGTGCCGCGCTTGATGCCGCCGAGCACGCCGAGGGGGATGCCCATGGCAAGGGCGAGGGCGAGGGCGAAGCCCGCCAGCCTGAGGGAGTAGGGGAGCGCTTGCGTGATGATTTCTTTGACCGGCTGCCCGTTGATGATGGACCTGCCCAGGTCGAAATGCAGCAGCTTGTTCATGTAGATGAAGTACTGCTGCACCAGCGGTTTGTCCAGGCCGTACTGCTCGGAGACGGCGGCAAAGTCGGCCTGGCCGGCGGAGGGCGGGAGCAGGAGGTAGAGGGGGTTGCCGCTGGCGTGGGACAGGGCGAAGACGACGATGCTGACGATGAGGAGGGTCACCGCTGTCTGGGCAAGCCGGCTGAGGAGAAACTTGAGCAAGGGGCCACCTGAGCAGGAGTGTCACGTGGGCGCTCCCCAGGAGGGGCGCCCGGTGCGTCGAATCGTCCCGATGCTATGGCACGCAGGCAGCAATGTCAATGCGTTGCGAGCGCGGCACTCTACCGCTTGCAGGGCGCAGAAGATTGGCAAACGCCTGCGCTACAGGTAGAATACCAGCCGCACGTCATCCGGCAATGGGCGACGGCAGGCGACCGGCATTCTCATATTATCGCGGAGGGCTGCGTCATGGATTTGCACTTGAAGGACAAGGTGGTGATTGTGACTGGCGGGGGCCGGGGCATCGGGCGGATGATCGCGGTGACGTTCGCCCAGGAAGGGGCGAAGGTGGTGGTGGCGGACCTGTACGCCGAGCGGGCGCAGGCGGTGTGCAAGGAGATCGTGGCGAGCGGAGGACAGGCGATCGCGCTGGGGGCGGATGTATCGAAGATGGAGGAGGCGCGGAAGCTGGCGGACGCGGCGCTGAAGGCGTACGGGCGGATTGATGCGCTGGTGAATAATGCGGGCGCATGGGCGGTGAAGCTGTTCGGAGAGCTGACACCGGCGGACTGGGAGCGGGAGATTAACGTGTGCTACTACGGCACGATCAACTGCGTGAAGGCGGTGATGGACACGATGATGCAGCAGGGGAGCGGGAGCATCGTGAACATCGGCTCGGACGCGGGGCGGATCGGCGATTATATGCAGAGCACGTACTCCGGCGCGAAGGGGGCGGTGATTTCGTTCACCAAGGGCCTTTCTAAGGAAGTGGGCAAGCGCGGCATACGGGTGAACGTGGTGTGCCCATCAGGGACGATGACGGAAGGGGTGCAGGAGGTGGGGATGATCAATGAGCGCACGATAGATAAGGTGCTGAAGGCGTATCCGCTGCGGAAGCTGGGCAAGCCGGAGGATGTGGCGAATATGGTGGTGTTCATCGCGTCCGACCGCGCGGGACATGTGACGGGGCAGGCGATCAGCGTGAACGGCGGGTATTCGACGGCGTAGCGCAGCAGGATTATGGGACAGCAGTTACAGGGCAAGGTGGCGATTATCACAGGGGCGAGCCGCGGCATCGGCAAGGCGGCGGCGCTGGCGTATGCCCGCGAAGGGGCGCGGGTGGTGATCGCGGCGCGGTCGGAGACGGAGTCGCCGAAGATCGCGGGGACGATACACGCGACGGCGGAGCTGGTGCGGGAGGCAGGGGGCGAGGCACTGCCGGTGCGGTGCGACGTGACGGACGAGGAGCAGGTGGAGGCGATGGTGCGGCAGGCGGTGGAGGCGTTCGGACGGGTGGATGTGCTGGTGAACAACGCGGGCGCAAATATCATGGGGGACATCACGGAACTGACGTCGAAGCGTTGGGACCTGGGCTTGCGGGTGAATTTGCGCGGGCCGTTCCTGGCGATGAAGTTCGCGCTGCCGCACATGATGAAGCAGCGTTCGGGAAGCATCATCAATCTATCGTCGTGGATGGCGCGCGCCATCTTGCCGGAGGTCACGAATTACGTGATCGCGAAGGTGGCGGTGGAGCGGCTGACGGCGATTGTGGCGAAGCAAGGGGCGCCGTACGGGATCGCGGCCAATTGTTTCGATCCACATTTGATTTTGACGGAGGGCATCCTGTACGCGCTGCCGAAGGACACGGATTTTTCCGAGTACCGGCAGCCGGAGGCGGTGGTGGCGCCGATGGTGTGGCTGGCGAGGCAATCGGCGGAGACGTTTACAGGCAGGACGCTGCGCATCGCGGATTGGGACAGGGGCGCGACGGGGGATGCGCCGGCGCTTATTTAGCGGGGTTGCGTCAAGGGTTGGACCAATGTGCGGCACGGGAGGCTGCTGTAGCCCTTCCCTGGACGGAACCCGGCTATGGGGGTAGAATCGAACGCGCTGTCTGGGGACAGGCGGCGCGGGCGGGAGCGGAAAAAAACGGGATCACCATCTCTCCATCTCTCCCTCCTCAAGGGAGAGGGAGAGATGACTGCGTCACTATAGCGGCCTGTGGAGGAACGAACGCGTGGATGTTCTTTTCTTGTGTAGCAGCGGGACGGTGGACTCGGTTCTGTCGAACGTGTACATGGCGCGGGAGGCGAAGCGTGCGGGCAAGGATGCGGGGATCGCGTTTGCGGGCGAGGCGCTGATGGCGCTAGCGGGCGAGGCGATGCTGTGGCCTCGCGGGTTGCAGGACGTGTCTATCCGCTGGGCGATGGCGGATAACGGCAAGGAGATGGGCCTGCCCATAAGTGGCAGGGGCGACGGCAGGCAATTGGACCGCCGCGCGCTTTTGGGGCTGGCGAAGGAGGCGGGAGTGGCGCTGTACGGCTGCCCGCCGTGGGTGAAGCTGCTAGGGGTGCAATCGCGCCTGCCGGAGGGGATCGCCGCGGTCAGCGAAGCAGAGATGATTACCATGCTCACCCAGGCGAAGCGCGTGGTGGGCGGGTTCTAAAAGGAGCAACAAGATGACGTGGACACCGTGGACGCAGATTGACACGCTGGGGACGAAGATGGAAGAGGTGGTGTACGAAAAGAAAACGCATACGTTTTTCGGCGCGGGGGTGGCGCGCATTTCCGTGAACCGGCCGAAGCGGTACAACGCGATCCGTCCGGAGACGGAGGACGAGATGTTCCGCTGCTTTTACGACGCCAGCCACGACCCGAATATCGGGGCGGTGATCCTGACGGGCATCGGGGACCACTTCGGCACGGGCGGCGATGTGGCGTGGGAGGTGTGGGGGACGCGGAAGCGGTTTTATCACGAGTACCCGCCGAACCGCATGATCCGAGTGTGCAAGAAGCCGGTGATCGCGGCGGTGAAGGGGTACTGCATCGGGGGGCATAACCATTTCGCGTACTGCAGCGATTTCACCATCGCCACGGAGACGGCGATCTTCGGGCAGAACGGGCCGCGGGTGGCAAGCCCGTCGGACGGGTTTGTGACGCAGTACCTGGTGCGCGTGGTGGGAGCGAAGAAGGCGCGGGAGCTGTGGATGGGGTGCCATCGCTACACGGCGGACGAGGCGCTGGAGATGGGGCTGGTGAACCGCGTGGTGCCGGTGGACCGGCTGGACGCAGAGGTGGACCGCTGGTGCGAGGACATCTTGAAGGCCAGTCCCGCGTGCATCGAGATCCTGAAGGCGACGTTCGATGGGGAAATTGACGCCATGCCGAATATCGGCCTGAAGGTGGCTTCGATGTACCCGGACTTTTTCGATTCGCCGGAGTGCAAGGAAGGCCCGGCCTCGTTCTTGGAGAAGCGGCAGCCGAATTTCTGGAAGGCTCGGCAGCAGGTGCAGCACTAACCCGCCAGAGGCGGGTTAGTGCTGCATTCATTACTACCGTGAGTGGGCTGCCGTTCCTAAGACACTAGGCAACCAGGGCGCGTGGCGAGAGGTAAACGTGTACAGCAACATCATTTGGGAAAAGAAAGACGGCGTGGGGTATATCACACTGAATCGCCCGAACGTGCTGAACGCTATTTCCCTGGAACTGCTGCGGGAAATCGAGCAGGTGCTGCAGGAGTCGGCGACGGACGATGGCGTGCAGGCGGTGGTGATCACGGGGACGGGGCGGGCGTTCTCCGCGGGCGCGGACATGAAGGTGTTTTCCGAGGTGATCAAAGCGCCGCTGCGGGTGAAGCACTGGCTGGATACCTGGCACGGCATCATGAACTACATCGAGACGCAGCCGAAACCGACGATCGCGCGGGTGAACGGGCTGGCGCTGGCGGGCGGGCTGGAGCTGATGCTGGTGTGCGACCTGGCGGTGGCCGATGAGGAGGCGCGGCTGGGGGACCAGCATGCGGTGTTCGGGGTGATCGCGGGGGGGGGAGGGAGCCAGCGGCTGCCGCGGCTGCTGGGGGCGCGGCGGGCGAAGGAGCTGCTGTACACCGGGTCGTGGATTAGCGGCAAGGAGGCGGAGCGGATCGGGCTGGTGAATCGCGCGGTGCCGGCAGCACAACTGGACGCGGCGGTGAAGGAGCTGACGGACCGGCTGAAGGAACGCAGCGCGGTGGCGACGAGCACGGTGAAATCGCTGGTGAACTTCGGCTTGCAGGCTGACCTGCTCACGGGGCTGGAGATGGAGAAGTGGGCGACGATGACGCACAACCAGACGTATGACGCACAGGAGGGGTTCCGCGCGTTCATGGAAAAACGCAAGCCTCGATTTACGGGGCGGTAGGCGGGGACTCACCCGCTCCCTTGGCGGGAGCGGGTGTAGAGCAGGGAAAGAAAAGACGGGAAAGGGTTCGGGGAAAAGGACAGCATGCCGCAATCGCTGACACCAGGGGAGAAGGGCGCGCGCCAGGGGCAGGCAGGGCAAAAGAGCGCGCTTGAGGGGTACCGGGTGCTAGACCTGGCGCAGGGCGGCTTCTGCGTGTGCGGGCGGATGCTGGGCGATCTGGGCGCGGACGTGATCAAGATCGAGCCGCCGGGAGGCGACGAGACGCGGCGCCTGGGGCCGTTCCTGGACAATACGCCGGACGCGGAGAAGAGCCTGTTCTGGTATTTCTACAACGCCAACAAGCGCGGGGTCACGCTGAACCTGGAATCGGCGGACGGGCGCGCGGTGTTTGAGGAGATGGCGCGCAGGGCGGACATCGTGGTGGAGTCGTTCACGCCAGGACGGATGGAGGCGCTGGGGCTGGGGTACGCGCGGCTGCATGCGATTAACCCCAGGCTGATCATGACGAGCATGACGTATTTTGGGCAGGAAGGCCCGAAGGCGCGCTATCAGGCGACCGACCTGGTGGCGTGGGCGGCTTCGGGTGCGCTGTACATCAACGGCGAGCCGCAGCGGGAGCCGCTGGACGTGGGATACCACCACCAGGCGTCGCTGAGCGGGGGGGCGGAGGGGGCGACAGGGACGCTGATCGCGCTGGTGGGACGCGAGGCAGGCGGCGAAGGGCAGCACGTGGACGTTTCGGCGCAGGAGTCGTCGCTACAGATCACGGGGTACTCGCCGGAGTACTGGATGGCGCTGGGGATTGATCTGCAACGCGTAGGCACATCGTGGCCGACCTCCGGCGGGGTGGCGCGACGGCTGGTGTTCGAGTGCAAGGACGGGCATGTCTGCTTCACGGTGCAGGGCGGCACGGAGGGGATCGCGCGGTCTATGAACGCGCTGGTGCAGTGGATGCAGCAAGAGGGGGAGTGCCCCGACTGGCTGGCGCGGTACGCGTGGAACCGGGAGTACGACGCGGCGACAATCACGCTGGAGGAGACGCAGCGGCTGGAGCAGCCGTTCGTGGGTTTCCTGCTGACGAGGACGAAAGATGAGATTTTCGAGAAGGCGGCGGCGCACAGCATCTTCGTGGCGCCGGTGGCCTCGCCAGGGGACGTGGCGCGCAACAAGCACATGCGGCAGCGGGGGTTCTGGGAAGAGGTGGAGCACCCGGAGCTGGGACGCAAGCTGGTGTACCCCGGCCCATTCGCGCAGATGACGGCGACGCCACCGAAGATACGGCGACGGGCGCCGCTGATTGGGGAGCACAACGTGGAGATTTTCGCGGGCGAGATGGGGATGACGGAAGAGCGGCGGCGGGTACTGCGCGCGGCGGGGGCGATCTAGTGGCGACACCGCAGCGGCTGCCGCTGGCGGGTCTGAAGGTGGCGAACTTCAGCTGGATCGTGATGGGGCCGCTGACGGCGCGCTACCTGGCGATGTGGGGAGCAACAGTCGTGCGGCTGGAGAGCCACCACCGCCCGGACATGGTGCGCATTATGAACCCGTTCAAGGGCGGCGTGCCGGGGGTGAACAACAACCTGTACTTCGCCACCGTGAACTGCGGGGCGCTGAGCCTGACGGTGAACCTAGCGAAGCCTTCCGGAAAGAAGATCGCGCTGCGGCTGGCGGAGTGGTGCGACGTGATGTTGAACAGTTTTGTGCCGGGCTCCATGGACCGGCTGGGTTTGGACTATGACCAGGTTCGGAAGAGGAATCCGGACATCATCTATTTCAGCACGAGCCTGCTGGGGGACTACGGCCCGCTGGCGAAACAGGCGGGCTGGGGATATCACTCGGCGGCATTGTCGGGCCTGCACTACGTCAGCGGGTACGCGGGTGGGCCACCGATGCCGTACCCGCAGGCGTATACGGATTTCACCGCGCCGCGCTTCGCGGCTTCGGCGATCCTGGCGGCGCTGCTGCACCGGAACAAGACGGGGGAAGGACAGCGGATAGACCTATCGCAATCGGAGATCGGGTGCCACGGAATGGGGCCGGCGATTATGGACTACCTGGCGAACGGGCAGGAGCCGGAGCGCCAGGGGAATCACGTGGATTTTGCCAGCCCGCATCAAGCGTACCCGTGCGCGGGAGATGATCGCTGGTGCGTGATCGTGGTGCGGACGGACGGGGAGTGGCAGGCGCTGGCGCGTGCGATGGGGTCGCCGGCGTGGGCGCGGGAGGCGAGGTTCGCCACGCATCAGGGCAGGAAGGCGAACGAGGACGAGATGGACAGGCGCATCGGAGAGTGGACGCGGCGGCAGGAGGCGGGGAAGGTGGAGGCGATGCTGCAGCAGGCAGGGATCGCGGCAGGGGTGGTGAACAAGAGCAGCGATGTGCCGCAGGACGCGCAGTTGCGGGCGCGCGGGTTCTGGCGGGAGCTGCGGCACGATGCGATCGGCCCGCATCTGTATAAGGGGCCAAGCTTCCATATGTCAGCGGTGGCGGACTGCCAGCGGCCGGGGCCGTGCCTGGGGGCGCACAACGAGCATGTGTTGAAGGATTTGCTGGAGCTATCCGACGACGAGATTGGGGAGGCGTTTGTGGAAGGCGGCATTACGACAGAGGCGGAACTGCCCGTCCAGTCAGCCTCGAGCACATAGCAGCGACGAGCGAGCAGCAGGCGGCAAAGGAGATCAGTTCATGACGCTGCGGGGAAAGTCGGCGCTGGTGATCGGCGGGGGGAGGAATATCGGCAAGGGGATCGCCGTGGCGCTGGCGCAGGCGGGGGCGAACGTGGCGGTGAGCGGGGGGAGGCAGCGCGCGGAGGTGGAGGCGACGGCTGGGGAGATTCGCGCGCTGGGGGTGAAGTCTGCGGGCCTGGTGGGGGACGCGGGGTCGCACGCGGATGTGGCGCGGGTGGCGAAGGAAGCGGCGGCGGCAGTTGGCCGTATAGATATTCTGGTGTATACGCCGGCGATCCGTCCGCACCAGGCGTTTCTGGAGATCACCGACGAGGATTGGGAGCGGGTGCTGGCGGTGAATCTGCGCGGGGCGTTTTTCGCGGCGCAGGCGGTGCTGCCGGGGATGGTGGAACAGAAGTGGGGGCGCATCCTGCTCATTTCGGGGCTGATCGGGTTCACGGGGGCCAAGGGAGGCGCGCACATCGCCACGAGCAAGGCGGGGCTGCTAGGGCTGAGCAGGGGGCTGGCTCTGGAGTTTGCGGCGCAGGGGATCACGGTGAACACGATCGTGCCGGGGACGTTTGATACGGAGCGCGCGGAGCAGTGGGTGGTTTCCGAGGAGCGGCGGCTGGAGGCACCATCGCGGGCGGTGGCGGAGGCGCAGCGGCCAGGAATACCGGTGGGCAGGCTGGGCATGACGCGAGAGATTGGCGCGATGGCGGCGTACCTGGCGTCGGACGCGGCGGCGTTCGTGACGGGGCAGTCGATACATATCAACGGGGGAGCGTACGTCACCTAGGCGGGATAATGGCTTTGCACTTGAAACAGATGGCAAAAGAGCTTCTCACAGAAGCGTCGCGGGTGTGTTATGCCCTCACCCCAACCCTCTCCCTTGAAGGGAGAGGGGGTCAGGCGGCACGCTGGTGAAGCCGGTGTGGAACGATGTGTTGAGCGAGCGCGACCGGAGGGTGGTGAACACCGGGACTTGGGGGCGGCACGCGCCGCTGGGCAAATCGCCGTGCGTGCTGGTGATTGATGCGCAGGTGGTGTGGCTAGGGCGTTCGGCAGACGCAGCCGAGGCGGCGCGGTGGCCGCGCGCTGGGGGCCCGGAGGCGTGGGAGGCGGTGCGCGCCACGCGGCAATTGCTGGAGGCGGCGCGCGGGGCGGGTGTGCCGGTGCTGTATACACGCCAGGTGCATTTGCGGTCGGCGGATTATGATGTGGCCGCGAGTGTGATCGAAGACGGGAGTGGCGAGGAATGGTCGCAGATCGTGCGGGAGGTGGCGCCGCAGGAGGGCGACCTCGTGGTGGAGAAGACGTATGCCAGCGGGTTTTACGGGACGCCGTTGCAGAGCTACCTGACGGCGAAGCGGATCGATACGATCTTGTTCGCGGGGGGGAGCGCCGGCGGGTGCGTGGAGGCGTCGCTGGTGGAGGCGCGGGCGCGGGGCTACGTTGTGGCGATGGTGCAGGACTGCGTGTTCGACCGGCTGGAGACGGCGCTGGCGATGGCGCTGCTGGAGACGTGGATGAAGCACGGCCATGTGCTGGAGCTGGGCGAGGCAATGGAGTATGTGAAGACGGCAAGGAGGCAGCATGCTGACGCGTGACGCGGTGAGTTTGAACGGGAAGGTGGCGATTGTGACGGGAGGCGGCGGCGGGTGCGGGAAAGCAACGTCGCAGACGTTCGCGGCGTTTGGGGCGAAGGTGGTGGTGGCGGAGATCAATGCCCAGCGGTGCAAGGAGACGGTGGCGGAGATCAAGAAGCAGGGCGGGGATGCGCTGGCGCTGGTGACGGATGTGCGGGAGGAGGCGCAGGTGAAGCGGATGGTGGAGGAGACGATCAAGCAGTATGGGCGCATAGACATCCTGGTGAACAACGTGGGCGAGATGGTGGGGGCGAAGAACGGGTTCGTGGCGTCCACGCGGGCCGATTGGGAGGCGCAGCACGCGATCAACTTTGGGCATGTGCTGTACTGCACGCACGCGGTGCTGCCGCATATGATTCGCCAGGGCCAGGGGGGGAGCATCATCAACGCCACGACGATCGAGGCGTTCCGCGGCTACCCGGACGGGCCGGTGTATTCAGCGTACAAGGGCGCGGTGGTATCGTTCACGCAGTCCATCGCGCTGGAACTGGGGCAGCATAAGATCAGGGTCAATGCGATCTCGCCGGAGACGACGCGGTCGTTGCAGGTGGATATAGACAAATGGCTGACGCCGGAGACGAAGCACCTGGAGGCGAACTGGATACCGCTGGGACGGTTCGGCGACCCGGACGATTATGCCGGGGTGGCGGTGTTCCTGGCGTCGGACCTTTCGGCGTGGGTGACGGGCGCGGTGATTGACCTAAGCGGGGGGGCGCGCGCGGGAGGCGGCTGGTTCAAGCGGCCGAACGGCAAGTGGACGCAGCGGCCGGTGCTGTCCTAAGGGGTCACGAGGCAAGCGAGGAGGCAACATGGACTACTCATTCAACCTGTTCGGAGGGGACCCGCGGCAGTGGGGGCCGGTGGCGCAGGCGGCGGAGCGATTGGGCTTTCGCGCGATATGGATTTCGGACCATATCATCACGCCGATAGACCACAAGAGCCGCTACCCGCACAACCAGAGCGGCGCGCCGGGGTATAGCCCGGACACGCCGCTGATGGATCCGTGGGTGGCGATTGCTCACATTGGCGCGGTGACGTCGAAGCTCCTGCTAGGGACAGGGGTGTACATCCTGCCGGCGCGGCATCCCGTGTTCAGCGCGCGGGCGATCGCGACGGCGAATTACCTGGTCAACGGCAGGGTGCTGCTGGGAGTGGGCACGGGATGGCTGAAGGAGGAGTACGACGCGGTGGGGGCGGATTTTCACGATCGGGGGAAGCGGATGGAGGAGATCGTGGAGGCGATGCGGACGCTGTGGACAGGAAAGGTAGTGGAGCATCACGGGCCGTCGTACGATATCGGACGGGTGCAGTTCAGTCCGGCGCAAACGCCCCCGCCGCCAATCATTTTTGGGGGGCAGGTGGAGGCGGCGCTGAAGCGGGCGGCGAAATTCGGGGACGGCTTTTACGGGCTGACGTGGCCGCTGGAGCAGACGCAGGCGTATGTGAAGCAGATCCACGAATGGCGCAAGGAGGCGGGGCGCGACCACCTGCCGTACCAGGTGTGGGTGCGGGTGGACGGCGAGCCGACGGCGGAGAAGGTGCAGCGCTATAAGAAGGCAGGGTTCGAGAAGCTGACGGTGAATTTCTTCCCGGCGTCGGCGCCGACGTCGCTGGAGGAGAAGGTGGGGCTAATGGAGCGGTTCGCGAAAGATGTGATCAGGAAGGTGTAAGGACGCCGGGGAATCACCCTCTATTCCATCTCTCCCCCCTCAGGGGGGAGGAGGCGCGGCGACACAGGAGGAAGGAGCATGGTGATGGAGCAGGAGATCAATTATTACAGCGACGGGTATAAGCTGTGGGCGCGGCTGGAGTTGCCGCCGGATTACAAGAAAGGCGAGAGGCGTCCGGCGCTGGTGGAGTGTCCCGGCTTCCGGCACGGCGCGGCGGATCCCAAGGCGATGTCGGGGGATTTCAAGGGGACGTATACGGTCAATGAGCTGCTGCTGAAGGCGGGGTACATCATACTTTCGCCGCATTGCCGCGGGTTTGGGAAGAGCCAGGGCCGTCCAGGGTTCGCGGAGGCGCCACATACGCGATTGAACCCGTTTGAGCAGGTGGAGGATATGCGGAACGCGATCACGTGGCTGGCGCAGCGGCCGGAGGTGGACGCGAACCAGATCGGCGTGTTTGGGTACAGCTACGGCGGGGCGCTGGCGCCGTATGTGGCGGCGGTGGACCATCGCGTGAAGGCGTGCGCGGGAGCGCTGGGGGTGGGGAATGGGGAGCGCTGGATGCGCAGCCTGCGCCGCGATTGGGAGTACCAGGAATTTCGCCAGCGGGTGGAGGCGGACCTGCGCCAGCAGACGCTGACGGGAAAGCCGGAGTATGTGAACCCGCTGGATATCATGGTGCCGGACCCGGATTCGGCGAAGCGGGGCGGGGCGCTGGCGGATACGCCGATTGGGAAGATGCGCTTCACGCTGGACAGCGCGCAGTACATCATGCAGTTTCACCCGGCGGAGGTGGCGCACAAGATCGCTTGTCCGGTGATGCTGATCGGGGCGGAGAAGGATACGTTATGTCCAGTAGGGGATTACAGGACGGTGTATGACGCAGCGCCGGAGCCAAAGGAGTGGGTACTGATTCCAGGGGCGACGCATTACGGGACGTATGCGCCGGAGCACGTTGAGCAGTTGGCGAAGCCGATTGTGCGATGGTTCAGCAGGTGGATGCCGACGAAGTAGGCAGCGTGCCTCGTTGCTCCCGCCCTCTAACGTTATGAAAGAAGACAGGGGCACATCCCCTGTACCTCTGCCCCTCTCTGGACACACCCAAGGAGGGGGCGAGGCCGGAGTGCTTGCGTTTATTTAAGGGGGGAGTGGAACATGGCGACGGGGGGACAGCCCCACCCCAGACTCTTCGCTCCGCTCAGCGCGACATGGGCAGGCGTGGGAGCGGCGGTTAGATGACGCGATCGCGGCGGAGGCGGGCGATGTCGGGGGCGGTAAGGCCGAGGATGTGGGAGTAGATTTCGTCGTTATGCTCACCGACGGCGGGGGCGGGACGGGCGATGCGCAGGGGGGTGTCGCTGAACTTCATGGCGGCGCCCGCGACAGGGATGAGGCCAGCGCCTGGCTGGTCGACGGTGGGGAACATTTCCAGCGCTTGCACTTGGGGGTCGTCCGGCAGTTGATCCACGGTCTGGACGGGGCCGGAGGGGATGCCGATATCGAGCAGGGCTTGCACGACCTGGGCGGTGGTGAGGCCCGCTGCCCACTGCTGGACGATGGGATTGATGACGTGACGGTGCTGGTAGCGGCCGGCGCCGGTGGCAAAGCGGGCGTCTTGCAGCAAGGCAGGGCGCTGCATGAGGGCGCACATGCGCTCCCACATATCGCCGGTGAGGCAGTTGATTTCGGCGAAGCCGTCCTTGGTGGGGAAGCAGCCGCCGACGCCGTAGATGAGGTCGTTGCCCATGTGGCGCCGCACTGCGCCGTTGCGGACGTAGTCGGCCATGATGGCGTAGCCGCCGATGAAGGAGAGGGCGGTGCTGTAGAGGGCGAGGTCGATGCTCTGGCCCCTGCCGGTGGCGTTGCGGTGGTAGAGGGCGGAGACGATGGAGAGGGCGCCGTAGAGGGCGGTGCCAAAGTCTACATAGGGAACGTGGGAAAGAGTGGGCCCGGAGGTCTCCGTGCCGCAGATGGTCATGGCGCCGGACATGCCTTGGATGACGGCGTCTAGCGCGGGGTAGTCGGCGTAGGGGCCTTTGCCGCCGAAGCCGGAGATGGAGAGATAAACGAGGCGGGGGTTGTGCGCGGCGAAGTCTTCATAGCGCACGCGGAGGGAGGCAGCGCTGGCGGCGGGAAGATTATGCAGGAGCACATCGCTCTTGCCCACGAGCTGGGTGAGGAGGGCGTAGCCCTCGTCGGAGCGGAGGTTGAGGGTGACGGCCTTCTTGTTGCGGTTCAGCGTGACGAAAAGCAGGCTCTGGCCTTCCTTGGTGTAGGGGCCGCGCTGGCGGTCAACCTCGCCGCCGGGGCGCTCCACGCGAATGACCTCGGCGCCCATATCGGCAAGGAGCTGGCTGCAATAGGGCGCGGCGAGGTATCTGCCGAGGTCAACGACACGTATGCCGTGGAGAATGGATGGCTGCACGGGGTCTCCTGGTAGGTGTGGGTCAGGCGGCCTTGCCGCGAGCGCGGGCAGTTGCAGGGGCAATCTTATAGAACCGGCGCGCGTTGCCGCCAACGATGGCGGCTTTATCGGCGGCGGCGAGACGGGGATGCTCCAGAATCTCGTTCATTTCATGGGTGCACATGGCGGTGTTCACTTCATGGGGAAAGTCACTGGAGAACATGAAGGGTTTGTTGCCCGCGATCCTCACGGCGTCAGGGAGCATGATCTCCATGCCTTCGCAACCGACGAAGATGCGGCCGGCTTCGATGTGGCGCAGGATATAGTCCTGGACAGTCTCGCCCTTGCCGAGCTTGAGGAACTGCTTACGCAGGTCTACCTGGACGTGGGTGGAGTAGGAGCGGTCGAAGCGCTCCAGGGCCACGAGGAGCCAGGAGACGCCTGCTTCCAGGAAGCCGAAGCGGGCATTGGGGAACTTATCGGGAATGCCGTTGAACACCATGCCGGTGAAGGCGAGGAGGAGGCCGAAAGGATGCCCCAGGGCGTGAACGCCGGCGAAGGGATGGAGGTTATCCAAGCCCCAACCGCGATAGCTGGCGCCGTGGATGGCGATGGCTGCACCGAGACGGTCGGCCTCCTTGTAGAGGGGCCAGTACGCACGGTCGCCGAGGTTGGGATGGACGCCGTTGGAGGGGAGAACGCCGCCGGGCATGCCAAGGTCTTTGACGATGTGGCGCAGCTCAGCGGCGGCAGCGTCGGGGTCCTGCACCGGCAGAATGCCCATCGCTTGGAAGCGCTTGTCGGCGGCGACGTAGGTATCGTGCACCCAATCGTTGTAGGCGCGGGAGACGTCAATGGACCAATCGCGGCTGACGATCCAGCCATTGGCCAAACCCATGGTGGGGTAGAGGACGGTACCGGAGATGCCCGTATCGGTGAGGAACTTGCGCCAGCCGGGGACGGCGGGTCGCTCCAGGGAGCCTGTGGGGTAGATGTGGAGGCTGGAGTTGTGCTGGTGGTCCAGCGATGGGAAGAGGTTGAAGAGCGGCCCTTTGGCGCGGGCGCGGTAGGGCTCGGGCATGCGCTGCTCGATAGCCGCCACGTCTTCAATGAGGTGCCCGTCTGCGTCAATGACCTTTAGAGTCGTCTGTGCCACGGTGATCCTCCCGAAGCGCGTAGCGCGATGTTGTGCAGAGGGGCGTTACTTGGGAACGATGGCGACGTTGATGGTGCCCTTACCGCGAGTGTGGCGGCCGAGGCTTTCCACCGCTTGTTTGGCCTGGTCAATGGTGAAGACGTCAGTGACGAGGCGATCGGCGGGGTAGGCGTCGGATTCGATGAGGCGAATGGCGGAGCGGACGGCTTCGTCGGATGCGCCGTATGCGCCTTTGACGGTGAGGGCCTTTTCGATAATGGTGTCCGAGGCGAAGGGGAAGGTGCGTGTGGCGCCTTTGATGCCGGCGAGGATGAGGGTGCCGCCGCGCCGCACCATGTCCAAGCCTTGCTGCACGGGCTGGACGGCCACGGGCGTGGTGTCTACAACGACGTCTGCGCCGCCGCCGGTGATCTGGCGCACCAAAGCGACGGGGTCGTCACGCTCCACGTTGATGGCGAGGTCAGCGCCGAGGTGGCGGGCAAGATCAAGCTTGTGCTGGTCAGCGGCGAGGCCGGTGACGATGACCTTGCCTGCGCCGGAGGATCGGGCGGCGAGGACGCTGGCGAGGCCGCGCTGCCCCGGCCCCAGGATGGCGATGTGCTGTCCCGGCTTGAGCTGGGGCAAGAAGACGGACCATTCGAAGCCGCAGGCGAGGGCGTTGAAGGTGGAAGCGGCGCGGACGCTGACGCGGGGGCTGATGGGGAAGACGCGCGCCGCGGGCGGGAGGTACATGTGTGTGGCGTAGGCGCCCCAGACGGCGGGGGCGACGTCTATGGCGGTGAGGCCAAGGCCGCCGAGGTTGGTGCAACGCTCGGGCTTGCCGGAGAGGCAGGATGGACAGCGGCTGCACTGGCGCCAGTTGCGCACGACGACGCGGTCGCCGGGGGCGACGCCCCAGCGCTTGGCGGCGGCGGGGCCGATCTCTTCGATGATGCCGACCGGCTCGTGGCCGAGGATCATGGGAAAGCGGTAGGGCGCAGAGCCGCCGTAGGAGCGGGTCATTTCGCCGGCGTAGATTTCATAGTCGGTGCCGCAGACGCCGCAGGCCTCCAGCCGCAGCAGGCCATCATCGTCGCCGACGGTGGGACGGGGAAACTCACGCATCTCGAAGGCGCCAGGCTGAACTAGCACGGCGGCGCGGATCATGGTCATGCGGCCTCCTGGCAGGGATGGTGGAAATGCACCGCCATATGGTACAGCGCTTGGGGGATTCGTCAAGCGAGGGGGGCAAGCAAGCGGGGCAGGCCGGCTTGGAGGCAACCCAGCTCAGGCCGGTTACGGCTGACGCTGGGCTTGGAGGCCCGCGAGGCCGGTCTGGGAGTAGCCTGGCAGGGTCATGGCGCCGCCATCCACGGCGATGGTCTGGCCGGTGACGTGCCGGGCGAGGTCGGAGGCGAGGGCAACGACCATGCCGGCGACGTCGTCGGGCTTGGCGAGACGGCGCAGGGGGACGGCCTGCGCCGTGCTTTCCCGGTTCTCCGGGGTGACATACTTGAGCATGGCGGGGGTCTCCACACGGAAGGGGGCGACGCAGTTGACGCGAATGCCGTGGGGGCCAAGCTCCTGGGCGAGGGTCTCCGTGAACTGGATGACGCCAGCTTTGGCCGCGCCATAGGGGGCCATGCCGGGGGAGCCGCGCATGCCGGCGACGGAGGTGATGTTGATGATGACGCCAGGGGTTCTACGGGCGATCATGGCGGCGGCGAAGGCGCGGGCGCAGAGGAAGGTGACGCGGAGGTTCAGCTCGACGATGTCGTCCCAGAAAGCATCGGAGGAGCCGGCGACGAGCTGCACCTTGTGCCCGCCGAGGCCGCCGACGTTGTTGACGGCGATATCTATGGCGCCGAAGCGTTCCAGGGTGGCGGCGACGAGCTTGGCGACGTCTGCATCACGGCGCAGGTCGGCGTGGACGGGGATGGCACCGACACCGAGAGCGCGGGCTTCCTTGGCGACGGAATCGGCGAGGGAAGCGTCGATATCGGCGACGGCGACGGATGCGCCCGCGCGGGCGAGGAGGAGGGCGAAGGCGCGGCCCAAGCCCTGGCCTGCGCCGGTGACGATTGCCTTCTTGCCTTCAAGGCCAAGGAGTGATGCGGTCATGCTGCACCTCCAAACACGCGCGGGAACGATGGGATGTCGCGGTGGGAGCAGTGTGCCAGATGCGCGGGTGGGAGGCAAGAGAGGGGAGGGGCGCTCCTGGGTTCCCACCTTCGCGGGAATGACGGACGCGCTCACTCCACCGGATTGCTTCGCTTCCCGCCAGAGGCGGACCGACAGGCTCAAGCAGGCTGCTGCGTCCCCCGTAGGGGCGTAGGGGCGCAGGGCCCTACGCCCCTACGGGGGACGATGGGATGTCGCGGCGAGAGCGGTGTGCCACATGCGCGGGTGGGAGACAAGCGGGAACGACGGACACCACCGCACCCCTGGATTGCCACGGGCGAGTGCGCCCTCGCAATGACGGAGCAGACGCGATTGCGTCGCTTGACGCGTTGGAGGATGGGGGCTAGGCTGCGCCGCGGGTGGCAACACGACGACAGGAGAAGGCCCGATGCGATTTGCCGCGCACGAGATCGCCACGTTCAACTGGACGCTTGAGCAGGACGTGGAAATGTTCAGTCGCTGGGGGATGACGGCGATGGCGGTGGTGATCCGCAAGCTGGAGGCATGCGGCGCGGCGAAGGGGGTGCGGCTGATGCGGGATGCGGGGATCGCGGCATCGAGCATATCGGTGGCCGAATTTGCGCCGGAAGAGACGTCGCAGTGGCCGGCGCGGCGGGATGCGCTGCGACGCGGGCTGGACCTGGCGGCGCAGGTGGGGGCGAAGCGCTTTGTGGTGCTGACGGGGCCGGCACCGAAGCAGAGCTATGAGGAGTCGGCGGAGCGGTTCGTGGAGCAGGTGCGGGAGATTGCGCCGGAGGCGGGGAAGCTGGGGGTGTGCCTGGCGCTGGAGCCGCACTCGTCAGTGGCGGTGGATGCGGCGTTCGTATACCGGCTCCACGATGCGCTGGACCTGGCGGACGAGATCGGGTCGCCGTGGTTCGCGGTGAATATGGAGGTGGCGCACTGCTTCCAGGAACGGGGGCTGTACGAGAACATCCAGAAACGCATCGGAAAAATCGTGAATGTGCAGTGCGGGGATTTCAGGATTGGGACGCGGCAGAGCACGGACCGCGTGCCGCTGGGCGATGGGTGCATACCGCTGGAACGCATTTTCGACGCGCTGGAGCGGGCGGGCTACGACGGGTACTGCGAGATCGAGACGATCGGGCCGCGGATCGAGGCGATGGGATATGAGGAGTCGATGCGGCGGAGCCTGGCGTACCTGGCGGAGCGGAGGGGATGGCGGCCGGAGGGAGCGGGGAGGCGGTAGAAGAAGGGGGCGCACAGCCGTGCGCCCCTACGGCGGAAAGGGACTTCGCCCCAGTCTGGACTTACGCCAGGAGGGAGCAACGCCGCGTGCGGCATCCGGCGTTGGGGCGCGGCCCAGTTCACGCGTTGACACTCCTGAGGCATACTTCTATAGTCTTGTTGGCCCAACACACGATGTGCAAAGAGTGTTGCCGCTGGAGGCTGGCTGGTGGATTTTTCGATGACGCAAGAGCAGCAGATGCTGAAGCGCGCGGCGCGCGAGTTGATGGAGAAAGAGATCATCCCCGCAGCGGCGGAGCAAGAGCGGCGCGGCCCGGCAAGCAAGGAAGAGGTGCGGCGCATCCTGAAGAAGCTGGTGCCGCTGGGCTTCTTGTGCGGCCCGCTGGCGGAGGAGCACGGCGGCCAGGGACTGAACTGGCTGAACTGGGGCATACTGTTGGAGGAGTTGGGCCGCGGCTGGGCGGCGATGGCGAACACGGCGATCATCCAGTTCAACTTCGCGCACCAAATCGCGCACCTGGGGACGGCGGAACAGAAGAAGAAGTATTTGCAGCCCTCACTGCAAGCGGACGCGATCGTTTCGCATTCGTACTCCGAGCCGAGTTCGGGGTCCAACCTGGCGCGGCTGGGAACGACGGCAACACACACGAAAGATGGGTGGATACTGAACGGGGACAAGGTGTTCATCTCGCTGTCGCCGGTGGCGGACTGGACGCTGGCGCTGGCAGGCATCAAGGGCGGCGATGGCAAGGACTCGCGCGGCGTGTTCATCGTGGATCGCGCGCAATCGCCGTTCACGGTGGCGCAGAGCACGCGCCTTGGCCTGCGGGGGATGCCGTCAGGCGAGGTGAGCTTTGTGGACTGCAAGGTGCCGCTGGAGAACCAGTTGCCGAGCGCGGGATATAAAGAGACGCTGATCATGCTGACAGCATCGCGGCTGGAGATCGCGGCGATTGCCGTTGGGATCGCGCAGGCGGCGACGGACATGTCGATACGCTACGCGAAGCAGCGGGAGGCGTTCGGGCGGCCCATCGGCAGCTTTCAATTGATCCAGGGGCAGATCGCGGACATGGTGGCGGAGACGCAGGCGGCGCGATTGCTGACGTATGAGGGGCTGGACCAACTGGACAAGGGCATCCACGTGGGGGCGCAGGCCTCGATCGCGAAGTTCTATGCCACGGAGACGGCGGCGCGGGTGACGACGCTGGCGGTGACGATCCACGGCGGCTATGGTTTGCAGGACGAGTACCCCGTGGAGCGCTACGCCCGCGACGCGATCACCGAGCTTATACCCGACGGGCCGCCGCAATTGCAGCGGCTTATTGCAGGACGGCAGATACTAGGAATGTCGGCGTTCACTTAGGAGGCGTGCACCACACGGCACGCTGGAGGAGGGACAGATGGCGACGTTACGCATCGTAAACCCGGTGGCGGAGACGAAGGCGGAGGCGGGGACAGGCGGCCGGTTCAACCCGGCGCCGCGTCTGCGCGATTACAACGGCAAGGTCATCGGGATGTACTGGAACGCGAAGGCGGGAGGGGATATTGCCCTGGCGCGCACCAAGGAGAACCTGGCGCGGGTGTACCCCGAGGCGACGTTCCTTGACATCTTCGCGGCGCACGGGGCGCACGCGCGCATGGCGTCCAAGGGCCAGGTGGAGGAGTTGAAGGGCAAGGTGCAGGCCATCGTGGGCACGACAGGTGACTGAGGCGGGTGCACTTCCTGGCTCATGCGTGACATGAGCTGGTTTGAGCAGCGCGGCATCCCCACGGTGGCGTGGACGGCGAAGACATTTGTGGAGGACGCCCAGTTCAGCGCGAATGTGTTCGGCTGCCCGGAGCTGGCGATCGCCGAGGCGCCGGAGCCGTTCACCAACGCCGACCCATCGCGGATACGGGCGATGGTGGACGAGGGCTTCAACACGGTGCTGGAGGCGCTCACCAAGGACCGCGAGGTGATGCGGGAGCTGCCGCATTTCGCCCTGGACGTGAGCTCGCCGGACCCGATCCTGGAGTACCACGGGCGGGACCAGATGGACTGCTTCGATACGATGCAGACGGCGTTCGTGAAGGCGGGGTGGAGCGACGGGATGCCGTTGGTGCCGCCGACGCCGGAGAAGGTGGCGGCGATGATCGCGGCGTCAGGCCGGAAGGCGGAAGAGGTGGTGGGCATCTACTCGCCGGGGTTCGGCATCGGCACGGTGGAGAAGATCGCGGCGAACGCGGTGATGGCGGGGGCCAAGCCGGAGACGATGCCGGTGATCATGGCGATGGCGGAGTGCGTGCTGGAGCGGCTGCTGGCGCTGCGGACGTTCTCTATGTCCACGGGGCCGCAGGCGCCGATTGTGCTGATCAGCGGGCCTATCGCCAAGCAAATTGGGATGAACAACGGCATCTGCGCGCTGGGGCCAGGGTCGGTATCGCAGGTGAACATTTCCATCGGGCGGACGCTGCGGCTGATCATGATGAACATCGGCCAGTCGTACCCCGGCATCAGCGACATGGACACGATTGGGAGCATGTCGAAGTTCGGGGCGTGCGTGGCGGAGAACGAGGAGCGGAACCCGTGGGAGCCGTACCGGGTGAGCAAGGGCTATTCGAAAGACGTGTCCACGGTGACGATCAACGTGCCCTACGGCATCTGCGAGCTGTTCGACTTCGAGAACCACGACCCGGAGCGGCTGACGGATACGTTCGCCAGCGCGGCGAAGAACCTGGCGCAGGTGCAGGTGGCGAACTGGATCGTGAATACGCGAGGGATCGGCGCGGGTATCGGCCAATATTATGGCGAGCCGCAGCACTTGATCCTGATGTGCCCGGACCACGCGCGCGCCTTTCACAAGGCGGGGTGGAGCATGCGGGACATCAAGGAGTCGCTGTACAAGAAGGCACGGGCGCCGTTCGGCCAGGTGATGAATAACCGGCCGAGGGCGAGCTTTGTGGCGAATCACCCGGAGTTGCAGTGGCTGTGGGAGAAGCCGGAGACGGAGATTTCGCTGTCGGCGAACCCCGACTGCTTCGATATCTTCGTGGTGGGGGGCGACGCGGGTCGAAGCCTGTACAACTATGGGGGGACGCTGTCTATCACGCGGGAGATCAAGATACCGGGGAAGTAGGGGCTAGCGCCCCTTCCATTGTGGGGTGCGCTTTTCGGCGAAGGCGCGGGGCCCTTCGACGTAGTCGCCGGTCATGGCGATATCTCGGTGGAAGGGAGCGCCTAGGGCGTAGGCGTCCGCGATGGGCAGGTTGCGGCCTTCCATGACGATGCGTTTGATGGCGCGCACGGCGAGGGGAGCGCAGAGGACGATGGAGGCGGCGATCTGCCCGGCCTGCTCCATGAGCCGCTCTTCGGGCACGATCATTTCGATGAGGCCGACCTCGTAGGCGCGCTGGGCGGTGATGCGGTTGCCGGTGAGCTGCATGTACAGCGCCGTGCCCAAAGGCACCATGCGGTTGAGGTTGTGCAGGCCGTAGAGGGCAAGCTGGCTCCAACGCGGCTCGGGGAGGCCGAACTCCGATTTGGGGGTGGCGATGCGAATATCGCAGCGGAGCGCGAGCTCGAGGCCGGCGGCAAGGCAATAGCCGTTGATGGCGGCGATGACGGGCTTTTCGATGAGGGCGGGAGGCGCGGCGGAGGGGATAAAGCGCTGTTCTCCGGCGGCATCGCCGGTGGCGCGCTCCTTGAGGTCCACGCCGGCGCTGAAGGCGCGGGCGCCGGCGCCGGTGACGATGGCGCAGCGCACGGCAGGGTCGGCATCCATACGCTGGAAGGCCTGCTGGAGCTGGGTGCGCATGGCGGTGTTCTGGGCGTTCATCACGTCAGGACGGTTGAGGGTGATGTGCGCGACCTGATTGTTGACTTCGTAGAGGACGGGTTCGGCCGGCATATTTTCTCCTTGGAGGTCGGGTGACGCGCCCCATTATAGGGGGAGCGGCATTGACGCACGCGGCGGGGTGCGCCAGAATGCGGCGCAGCGCGCCCGATACGGCGCATGGCGACAGCAGAGGCAGCAACAGAGGAGGCACGGCATGGCGTTCACACCGAAGTTTCGGGGGGTCAACCATATCAGCGTCATGGTGCGGGACATGGACAAGTCGCTCACGTTCTATCGCGACATGGTGGGACTGAAGGTGAAGGCGGACCTGCCGGTGACGGAGAAGCCGCGTCCCCCCAAGCAGTACCGCCAGCAGCACCAGCGGCGGCGCACGGTGGTGCTGGGCACCGGCGGCGGGCCGGACATCGCGCTGATCGGCCACCCGGGGAGCAAGCTGCTGGGGACAGGGATTCTGCTGGACGACGTGGGGATCACGCATTTTGCGCTTGAGGTGGAAAACCTCAAGGGGTTCACCGAGCATATGCGGAAGCAGGGCGCGGAGGAGACGGGGCCGGGGTTCTTTATGGACCCCGACGGCATCCTGGTGCAGTTCGAGGAGCCGGGGGAGGCGGCGCGCATCCTGGAGGGGCATCGCCAGCGGTCGGAGGCAGAGGCGAAGGCCAAGGCAAAGCCTGCGGCGGCAAAGGCGAAGCCTTCAGTGAAGACAAGGAGCCGCCGCTAGCCTGCGCGGCGCATAAAACGCCAGAGAACATGGCGCCAGACCAGCGCGGGTGCGCTGTGCCCTCACCCCAGCCCTCTTTCTTAAAGGGAGAGGGGGATTTACGCAACGCTTCGCTGGCATGAACTACTCAGGAGGAGGCCCCGCATGATGAACGCTAGCTCTGTGCTGCTGACGGACAAGGTGGCGGTGGTGACAGGCGGCGGCAGCGGGATCGGGAAGGCGACGTGCAAGACGTTCGCGGCGTGCGGAGCGACGGTGGTGATCGCGGAGATTGACGAGGCGGCGTGCAAGCAGACGGCGCGGGAGATCGAGGAGGCGGGGGGGAAGGCAATCGCCCACACGTGCGACGTGACGAAGGCGGAGGAGGTGGGCAAGCTGGAGCAGGCGGTGCTGCGCCACCTGGGCAAGGTGGACATCCTGATGAATAACGTGGGGCACCACCTGGGAGGACGCCGCCCGTTTGAGGAGAGCACGGAAGCGCTGTGGCAGCAACTGTACGATATCAACTACAAGTCCATGATGCTGTGCACGCGGGCGTTCGCGCCGCATATGATGAAGCGCGCCAAGGGCGGGAGCATCATCAACGTCAGCACGGTGGAGTCGTTCCGGGCGATACCGGAGCAGGCGCCGTACTCAGGGTTCAACGCGGCGATTGACGCCTTCACGCGCAGCTATGCGGTGGAGGTGGGCAAGCACGGCATCCGGGTGAACGCCATCGCGCCGGACAAGATCAACAGCGCGCAGACGCGGTACTACGAGCGTATCCCCAAGGAGAAGCTGGCGCACGTGGGGGTGTGGGTGCCGCTGGGACGCCTGGGCGACGGGGACGATATCGCGGGCGTGGCGCTGTTTCTGGCGTCGGATCTTTCGCGGTGGGTGACGGGGACGACGATCCACGCCGACGGGGGCACGCTGGCGGCGGGAGGCTGGTACCCGCGGCCCACGGGGAGCGGGTGGACGAATTCGCCTATTCTTTCTGATGCGGGATAGCCCTTGCCCCAAAGGTCGGTCGAATCTGTTGTGCCAGGTCAGTCGTTCACGAAGATATTCAACCGAGCCATCCCCCTAGCCCCCTTCCTTTCCTGGAAGGGGGTGAAGAAAGAGGTTCAAGGGGGGTCCCCCTTGATGAACCTCCGTGCAAAGGGGTTGCACCCCTCTGCACTCTCTGCGGACAGATTCAAATGAGGCCCCTGGATTTGTGGAGCAAAGCGCTGGAGGGGCGCACGTCAGCCGTCACGCTGGGGCCAGTGATGGATGCGAAACGCGGCGCCCATGCTGAGCAAGGCAAGCGTGCCGACGATGATGAGGACGAGGCGCACTTCGCTGACGGCGATGGCGCCCGCGCCGAGAACGGCGGCGACGATGGACGATCCGACGACGCTGCCGAGATGCCGCGTCATTTGCGCCGTGCCCGCCGCTGTGGCGGCAACTTCGCGGGGGCAGGACTCGACGACAGAGGTGTTGATTCCCGCGGCCTGCAAGCCGAATCCCGCGCCAAGCAAGACCAGACCCAGGCCGTAGGTCCACACGGGGCCTTCCAGGCCAAAGCCGGCAATCACACCGATCCCAAGGAGCAGGAGGACGATGCCCCCCAGCACGGGGTTGCGCCGCCCGAAGCGATCGGCAAGGCGGCCGCCGAAGGGCGCGGACAGCGCGGACCCCCCGGACATGACGGCGAGCATGAGGCCGGACTGCTTGGCGGAAAGGCTGCGCACCTCTTCCAGGAAAAGCGGCGTGGAAAGGACAATGGCATACATTGCGAGTTGGACGCCGTGCATGGCGAGGGAGGCCATGGCGAAGGAGCGGATGCGGTAGAGGGAGAGGCCGATAAC
This sequence comes from Dehalococcoidia bacterium, assembly GCA_009693015.1. Taxonomy (GTDB): domain Bacteria; phylum Chloroflexota; class Dehalococcoidia; order SHYB01; family SHYB01; genus SHYB01. Next base: position 5,441 of record SHYB01000003.1, on the reverse strand, counting down.
CGGCGACGGGGCATGTCCCTCCCAGGCGAAGAAGGCGGCGGCCAGCACCGCGCCCCCGGCAAGTGCAAGCAACGCGGGCCAGGGAGTCTCCTGATGCAGCAACGTGGCGAAGGTGGCCAGGGCGAGGACGGCGGCGGCGAGGAGGACGACGCCAAGCAGGTCGATAGGCTGGGGCGCGGAGGAGGTGTGGCGGCCGCGCGGCAAGGCGAACACGGCCATGCCGGTGCAGACGAGCAAGGCGGCGCCGACGGCCAGGGGGATGCCGCGCCAGGAGACGTCCACGATAGGCCCAGCGATAAGAGGAGCAAGGGACGCGCCGATGACCGAGGTGATGGCGACGAGGCCGAAGGCGCGGCCGCGGCGCTCCATGGGGAAGGTATCGCGGATGAGGGCCATGCCGTTGGGAATGATCATGGCCATGCCGCCGGCCTGGAGCACACGCAAGGCGAGCAGGACCCAGGCGTTCCAGGCAAAGATGGAGAGGGCGGAGAAGAGCATGGCGACGCCGAGGCCCCACATGAGGACGCGGCCACGGCCCAGGCGGTCGCCGAGCTTGCCGCCGAGGGGCTGTATGACGGCGAAGGCGACGAGGAAGCCGACGATGAGCCAGGTGGCTACGCCGAGGGAGACGTCGAAGTCTTGCCGGATGGAGGGCAGGGCCACGGCGACCATGGTGGAGTTGGCGGCGAGGCTGGCGTGGCTGAGGGCGATGGCCCAGACGAGCATGGCGCTGCCCGCCGGCTGGCCGCCCGTCGCCGCGGCGACGGGAGGGGGTGCTTCGTCGGCGTTGGCGCTCAGGTGGCCCCTTCTAGCGGAAGCGTTGGGGCGCATTATACGGCAGGAGGGGGCACAGCATGCAGCGCAGGGGCCAGCTTTGCGGGAGGGCGTGTTGTTGCCGCGAGCAGCGCTGACACGCGTTGACAAGCGGCGGGCAATTTGCTACTGTCACGCCAGTACGCCACATCTGTTATCGCAGGCAGGGGGATGTCGACATGCTGCCATTGATTTTCGATACCGATCAGCACATCACCGAGCCGCCTGACCTGTGGGTGAGCCGCTTGCCGAAGAAGCATCAGGAGATGGCGCCACGAGTAATCGAACACGAGGAGTTCAAGCACGGGTGGTCGTTCTTCGGGGGGCAGATCATTCGGCCGATGGGGTTGCAATCGCAGGGCAGCACGGACCCACGGCAGAATCACCCGAACAAGCGCTATGAGGACCTGGACCCGGGGTGCTTCGATCCCACGGAGCGGGTGAAGGTGCTGGACATTGACGGGGTGAAGGCGGCGCTGATCTTCCCCAGCGTGGGCGGGACGCTCTCCAACGCACCGAACGAGGAGATCTATCTGGCGTGCCTGCAGGCGTATAACGACGGGGTGATGCAGTGGAGCCGCGAAGGGGATAGCAAGCGGCTGCTGCCCGCGGCGCTGATCCCGGCGATAGGCATCGAGCACGCGATGGCGGAGCTGGACCGCACGGCGAAGATGGGCTACATCCACTATATGTTCAACCAGTGGCCCAGCGGCGGCGCGTTCCCCACGCAGGCGGACGACCTGTTTTTCGACAAGGTGGAGGAGACGGGCATGACGGTGAGCTTCCACGGCTACGGGCAGGGGCGACCCGCGCCGGTGAAGCAGCAGGTGGTGGACGGGAAGCCGCAGCCGGTGCTATCACGGGGGAACGCGCAGGAGATGATCGCGGCGTCACGGGGCGCGGGGCTGGGCTGCACCGCGGGGCTGGGGGTGCTGATCCTGAGCGGGCTGCTGGACCGGCACCCGAACCTGCGCATCGGGATGATCGAGACGAGCGCGGGGTGGCTGCCGAGCTTCGCGGAGCGGATGGATGCGCTGTACCTGACGCACCGTTTCGCGGGCGGGGTCACGCTGAAGGAGTTGCCCAGCGATTACATCAAGCGGCTGAAACTGAACATGGACCGGGAGTGGTTGGGGTACAAGTACCGAGACCAGATCGGCATGGACAACCTGATGTTCGCCACGGACTACCCGCACTTCGGCAGTTTTTACCCGCACACGCGCTTTTACGTGGAGCTGGTGACGCAGGGGATGACGGGGGAGGAGATCGAGAAGCTGCTGTGGGGGAACGCGGCGGCGCTGTACGGGGTCAACTAGGGTTGCTGGGCTAGTCCGGTCAGGGGCTAGGCGTTGCCCTTGCCGTCTGCCTGGCGTTGCTCGTCGCGCTCCTCCTTATCGTGGCGGCGCTGCTCAGAACCGCCAAAGGGCCAGCGGTTGTTTGGCCCGCCACCCATCACCTGCCCGCGTACGCTGGCGCGCCTGGAGGGGGCGCCGATCATGTCCAGGAGGACGCTGGGCAGGATGATGCCGATGAACAAGATCGCCGCCATTTGCAGCATTTCCATGAGCGCGCCACCTCCTCAGCAGCGCCATCCTAGCGGAAGCGGGCGCAGGGTACAAGCCAGGCGGGTGGCAGGGAGGGATGGGTCATGCAGGGATGGAGCCGGCTTTCGCCGGAAAGACGGGGAGGGCGTGGCTACCGTGGGAAGCGGGCCTCTGTTACAATATCTGCTGTTGCCTGCTGCGCGTACTTTCCCGGGGCGCGTGCAGGGCAGGCGTCAAAACGCCAGTCCAGGCGGCATTCGGGGTGTAGCGCAGCTCGGCAGCGCGCCACGTTCGGGACGTGGAGGCCCAGGGTTCAAATCCCTGCACCCCGACCAGCTCCGCCAGCCCTTAAACCCAGTCGCACCGCACAGCGGTCCCCGCGAGGTACGAAAGCCTCGGGCACGCCCCCACTGTCTTGCGTCAATAGCGCGCCAGGAATCCCACCTTGTCCAAGCCAAGCGGCGCCCATCTCAGGCAACGGGGTGCTCCCAGGCGAAATGCTGCACATGGGAGGCGGGGGCGTGGGGCAGGGGACTGCCTTACTATTGCCGCCGACGCCCACGCAGAGGCAAGAGATGATTGACAAGCATCAAAGACCGGCGATAAGCTCCAACTACCCTATGCGAGCCCCGCTATCACCATAGGCTCGGCCTAAGTGGGGAATCCCGATCAAGATCAAGAAGAGGCAGCGCCTCTGGCGCCGCCCGCAAGGGCGATGTTGCCAGTGGAGGCTGAACCGGACCTCGGGTTCCTATGGTGGTGCGTTCCACGACATCCGTACTGTGCTCGCCGCGGGGTACTAGCTTGCTTTGCTATGGCCTGAGGCCACGGCAAGGAAGGCAGGGAGAGTCATGCAGGCTATCGAGTCCACGCCGGAGATGGTGGAGCAGTCGTATCAACGTACCCAGAAGAATCTTGGGGTGTTACGGCAGCGACTGGGGCGTCCGCTGAACCTTGCCGAGAAGGTGCTGTACGGGCACATGGCCGACCCGGAGGGGCAGGAGCTTGTGGCGGGCAAGAGCTATCTGCTGCTCAAGCCGGACCGCATCGCCATGCCGGACTCCTCGGCCCAGATGGCGCTGCTCCAGTTCATGCTCTCCGGCCGCGACCGCGTGGCCGTGCCCACAACCGTCCACTGCGATCATCTGATCCAGGCGCGCGTGGGGGCGGCGGCCGACACGAGAGCGGCGGTGCTGGAGAACACGGAGGTCTACCAGTTCCTGGAGTCCGTCTCCCGAAGATATGGCATCGGGTTCTGGGAACCCGGCTCGGGCATTATTCATCAGGTTGTGCTGGAGAACTACGCCTTCCCTGGCGGCCTCATGATTGGCACCGACTCCCACACGCCCAACGCCGGGGGGCTGGGGATGGTTGCGGTTGGGGTAGGCGGGGCCGACGCCGTGGACGTGATGGCGGACTTCCCCTGGGAGGTGCTGCACCCGCAGGTCATTGGCGTGAAGCTCACGGGCAAGGCCAGCGGCTGGACTTCGCCCAAGGACGTGATCCTCTACCTGTGCGGGCTGCTCACGGTTTCCGGCGGCACCAACCGCATCATCGAATACTTCGGCCCCGGCGCGGAGAGCCTGAGCGCCACGGGCAAGGGCACTATCTGCAACATGGGCGCGGAGCTGGGGGCGACCTGCTCGATCTTCCCCTATGACGCCCGCATGGAGACCTACCTCAAGGCTACCAAACGCGGCGGGCTGGCCGACCTGGCCAACAAGTATCGCGAGCTGCTGGTGGCGGACCCGGAGACGGCAAACCACCCGGAGAAGTACTACGAAAGGGTCGTAGAGATCGACCTGTCCAAGCTGGAGCCGCACGTGGTGGGGCCGCATACGCCTGACCTGGCGCGGCCGGTGTCGCAGCTTGCCGCCGCCGCGAAGAAGGAAGGCTACCCCGATAGGATCAGCGTGGCGCTGGTGGGCAGCTGCACGAACTCTTCCTATGAGGACATAGCGAGGGCGGCGGACGTGGCGGAGCAGGCGCGCAAGCACGGCATGAAGGTGAAGACGTCGTTCCTCGTCTCGCCTGGTTCGGAGCAGGTGCGCGCCACCATCGAACGGGACGGGCAGATGGCGACGCTGCAAAGCATTGACGCCACCGTGCTGGCCAACGCCTGCGGGCCGTGCATCGGCCAGTGGAAGCGCGACGATATCAAGCCGGGCGAGAAGAACAGCATCATCACCTCGTTCAATCGGAACTTCCCCGCGCGCAACGATAGTAACCCCGCGACGGCGTCGTTCATCGCATCGCCGGAGGTGGTGATCGCTTACGCGCTGGCGGGACGGCTATCGTTCAACCCGCTGACGGACGAGCTGGAGGCGCCGGACGGGACGAAGTGGCGTTTGGCGCCGCCGAGGCCCGCGCCGGAGGTGCCGCCCAACGGGTTTGTTTCCGGGGAGAGCGGCTATGCGGCGCCGCCGGCGGACGGCGGCAGCGTGCAAGTGATCGTGGCGGCGGACAGCCAGCGCCTGCAGGCGCTGACGCCCTTTGCCGCATGGGACGGCAAGGACTTCCTGGAGCTGCCGATTCTGCTCAAGGCTAAGGGTAAGTGCACTACGGACCATATCTCCCCGGCGGGGCAGTGGCTCAGGTTGCGGGGGCACCTGGACAAGATGAGCGACAACGCCTTTCTGGGGGCGATCAACGCCTACAACAGCGAGGCAGGCAAGGGGCTGAATCAGGTCAGCGGGGAGCGCGGCGTGCCGTACCCCAAGATCGCGCGGGACTATAAGCAGCGCGGGCTGCGCTGGGTGGCGGTGGGCGACAGCAACTATGGCGAGGGCAGCAGCCGTGAGCATGCGGCCATGTGTCCGCGCTTCCTCGGCGCCGCCGCGGTGATCGTGCGGAGCTTCGCCCGCATCCACGAAAGCAATCTGAAGAAGCAGGGTGTCCTGCCGCTGACGTTTGTCGATCAGACGGCGTACGACCGCATCCAGGAGAAGGACCGCATCAGCATCACGGGGCTGGCGAACCTAACGCCGGGCAAGCCGGTGGACGCGGTGATTGTCCATCCCGACGGCACGCGCAGCCCCATGCAGCTCAAGCACACCATGAACCGCGAGCAGATCGAGTGGTTCA
>SHYB01000028.1 GCA_009693015.1 Dehalococcoidia bacterium | reverse complement strand
GGTGGGTCTCGCGGTCGCTGTAGACGTGACAGGGACGGCCGGCGTAGAGGCGGCGGAGGCGGTTGCCGTGGGTGTCGTCCTCACCGCGGGCGTGGGAACGAGCGTCACGGCGGGGGTCACCGGGGCCGGAGTCGCAGGCTCAGCCCCGCTAGAGCACGCCGTAAGCGCGAAGGCACACGCCGCTACGAAAAGCGTGGCCACCCGCACAGACCATGTCCAGCGCATGTCCAGCCCTACCTCACGTTGGTGAACGTACAGGTGACGTTAGCCCCGGCCGCCAGGTTGGTGAATGTCTTGGTGTTGGTTAGAGGATTGTTGTTTCCGTCATCGTCCAGGTCGAAGGCGCTGAGGCCCGCTCCCACGGTGGTGAAGTGGAAGTCCTGCGCATCGTCCGGCTGAGAGTTCTTCACGATCGTGAGCGTGCCGGTCCCCGGAGCCGCCACCTTGTTCACGACTTGTTCACGACATGAGGCTGGATCTGCTCGACGTCAATGCTGACGCCCTGCTCCAACAATTCCTCCATGGTATAGACCGCGGTGACCTGGAGATCGACGGGGCTGAGGATCTCAACGAAGCCGGTGACGAACCCGGATGCTGGGTTGATGGTGACGCCCACGGTGGCGAGGAGCTTGAGCACGTCCTGGCAGTCCACCTCCAGGGCTTCGTTGTCGCGGAGCACGTCCTGGACTTTTCGAGAGATGGCCCCGCGAGGCTCGTCCTGCGGGAGCGCGATAACGGCCTTTTTGGTGATGGTGACGGTCTGTTCCATGAAGTTATGGACGTTAATGGCGGTGCGGTAGACGCCGGGGACAACAGGGAAGGGGGAGTTGAGAGTGGGCAGGGTGGGCTTGGGGCCGGGAGGCTGCACCATGCCGCAGATGTATTTCACGGAGTAGATGTAGGTTGTGGTGACCGAAGTCTGCTTGGTGTTGACAAAGGTGCAGGTGATATTGGCGCCTGCGGCAAGGTTGATCGTTGCCGTGCCGGCGGCTGTGGACACCGTTGTGCCCGCGGAAGGGGTGCAGACGATGTTGGACACAGTCCAGCCGCTCACCGCGGTCTCCGTGAGCGTGTATGTGCCCGCCGCCAGGTTGCCGAACGTCTTGGTGTTGGCGAGGGGATTGCTGTTTCCGTCATCGTCGAGGGTCGCGCCCTGGATTGGGCCGGAGCTCGTCAAGGTAAAGGTGAAGTCCTGGGCGTCGTCCGGTTGGGTGTCCTTCACCAGCGTGATGGAACCTCCGGAGCCCCCCACGGTATTTGTGATGCAGGCCGTATTGTTGCCCAGGTTCGACTCGGGCGGCACTGCGGCGTTGGTGGGGTAGGAGACGGTGGCGCAGTTTTCAAAATTGCCCTGCGCACCCGGCGGCACGGTGACGACGATGGTGATGGTGAGCGGCGGGCCTCCGGGCGCGAGGGGAATGTTGGGGTAGGTGCAGTTGACTGGCCCAGCGCCCGGCGCGCCGGTGCAGGTCCACCCGGGGCCGCTGGCGGAAACGAAGGCCGAGCCTGCGGGGAACGTCGTGAGGGTATCAGTGACGCTGATGGGGCCGGCGAGGGGAAAGGTGGGCATGCCGCCCACGTTGGTCACCGTGAGGGTATAGGTGACTGTCTGGCCGGAAACCGTGCCTGTCTTCTGTATGGCGAGGTCTGGCCGAGCAGCGGGAGGAGCCGGCGTTGCAGTAGGCGTTGGGGTGGCTGTGGCGGTGCTAGACGGGGTTGTGGTGACGCAGGAAGAGTTGTTGGCCAGATTAGGGTCGGCTGGCGTTGCCGCGGTGCTCGCCTGCGCAACGGTGGCGCAGTTCTGGAATGTGCTTCCGGTGGCGCCGAAGTTTACGACGATGGTGAGGGTCAAGAGGCCGCCTGGGCCAATGCTGGCGGGGTTGGTGCAGCTCACGGGGCCGGCGCCCGGCGCGCCGGTGCACGTCCAGCCATATCCGGCGGGGCCGGTGGCGGAAACGAATACGGCGCCGGAAGAGCCTGGGGTGAGCGTGTCCGTCACGGTGATGAGGTTGGAGGTGGGCAAGGTGCCGACGCCTGTGATGGTGAGGGTGTAGGTCACCGTCTGGCCGGAGACGACGCCCACCTTCTGTATGGCCAGGTCAGGGCCATTCAGCGGCGGTGTGCCCTGGGCCCAGACTATGGCCGTGATGCCAAAAGCAGCGAGGATCGCGGCAACGATTGCGACGCGCAATGACATGAGCCAACGCATGGCAGACCATCCTTAGGTGAACACCAATCGGAGATGGCCGGACACACGCGCCGGGAAGCGCCTGATTGCCAGGTGCTAGACAGCAGGCCAATAAGACATCCTAACATAATGTTGAGCTTGGTGAACGCTTTGTTGCCGCAGCGGTGTATCGTTAGCGGGCGTGGGAGGTGCGGTAGGAGGCCCGCGGCACGGTGAGGACGAAGGGGCGGGGCGAAGGAGATGAACAGCGAACTGTCCAGGTCGATCTCGCGCTTACTTCCCTTGGGCGGGCCTGGTGTAGAAGCGAGCGACATTATCGCGCAGGATGCCTTGCTTGGCCTCGTCTGTCAGGTCGGGGCGCTCCAGCAGCTCATCAACCTCGTGCCGGGCGCGTTCCAAGTTTGTCTCGTGGGGGAAGTCGGAGGCGAACATCAGCGTCTTGAATCCAATGCGTTCGATAGTGTAGGCCAGGGACTGCTCACCGCCTTCGCAGGTGAAATACAAGCGACCGGACTTGATATATTCGCTGGGCTTTTTCTTCAGCCACGGGGAGTACTCTTTGTACTTTGTCGCAGCCCACACCTCGTAGGAGCGATCCAAGCGATCCATCATGTAGGGCACCCATCCCGCGCCTGCTTCGAGATAGGCGACGCGCAGGCGGGGAAAACGTTCGAAGACACCCTCCATGATCATGCTGGTGAGTTGAATGAACTGCGCCAGGGGGTGCTCCAGCGCCTGGGTGAGGGCAAACCGGCTGAAGGCGTTGATGCCCAGGGACAGCGAGGGGCCGCTATGGACGGCAACAGGCACGTGCAAGCGCTCCGCCTCTTCGTAGAGAGGCCAGAAGTGCTGATCGCCGAGAGGGAGGCGTACGCCGAAATCGCCGCTATTGGCGGAGAAGACGACGCCAAGCATCCCTAGCTCAGTGACGGCGCGACGCATTTCTATGACGGCCTGGGGCACGTCTTGCAGGGGGACGAGGGCCATGCCGCGCAGCCGCTTGCTCTGGCGATAGTGCCGTTCCGTGAACCAGGTGTTGTAGGCCTTGGCCAGGGCGACGGCCCATGCAGGGTCCTGGATGCTGCTAAAGGTAAGGCCGGCCGTAGGATAGAGTACGGTGCTTTCCATGCCGGAGCCGTCAAGGAATTCCAGCCAGGTCTGGGCATTGATAGTGTAGGACTTGTGATGTCCCAGGCGGCCGTGGATGGCCCCGCGATGGAAGCCATCAATGGTGGGAAAGAAGGGGAATGCCAGCACATGCTCATTGCCGGCGTAGGGCGGCTCCAGATGCTCCCAGAGCTCCGTGTCCCGCTCCACCACGTGCCCGTCCGCGTCCAGCACCTGCCCTTGTAGCTTCATAAGGATATTCCCCGCCCAGGGGCTGAACGACCGCATTCATGCCAGCGAGGGTTGCTTGCTGACCGGCATGCAGATGTTCGGCTTCGACGATGCCGACGATGCTTTGTGTGATCTTGTGGATGAGGGTGGAATCATAACAGGCAAGCCCCTTACCAACAATGCGCTGCCCCCGTTGAGATTTGGATACCTGGCGTCCACGAGAAAGGATGGGCAAGAGGTTGGAATCGCAGGCTCCGAAGTATCTAAGGATGCCGGGCGCGAGCTTGTGCAGTGCGCAGCAGACGGCATCGGCGCGCGTTAGCGAGCTGCGGAGATGCCGTAGGGGGCTTTGGGGACGGTGAGGACGAGGGGGACGGCGAGGGCGGGGACGATGGCGGCGATGATGAGGCCGGTGACGTAGGTGCCCTGGAGGTCCACGGCGCGCCCAAGAAGAAACGGCCCCAGCACGCCGCCGATGACGCTGGGGATCTCAAACAGGCCGAAGAGGGCGGCGAAGGAGCGGGTGCCGAAGTAATCGGCGACGATGATGGGATGCATGGGGGCGAGGGTGCCGTGGGCGAGGGCGATGCACAGCGCGGCGAGGGCGAGGAGCCAGAGGGTGCCGGCGTAGGCGAAGGCGAGGACGCCCACGGCAGCGAGGCCGAAGAGCACGGCGGCGAGGCGTCGCATCTCGAAGCGGTCGGCGAGCATGGCGAAGGGGACGCGGCCCAGGAGCTGGCCGAGGACCATGGCCTGGATGATGAGGACGGCGGCGGCGCCGGCGAAGCCGACGTTGAGGAGATGTGCTTTCTGGTGCACGATGAGGCCGTTGAGGGCAAAGGACTCCGTGCCCAAGGCGATGGCCAGGACCCAGAACACGCGGGAGCGGAGCGCTTGCCTGACGGTGAGACCTGCACGTGCCGCGGGAGGCGCGGTGCGGGTCTCTAGCGAAGCCTCGGCATCGTGAGGGTCGCCGTCGGGCCGCAGGCCGTAAGGCTCGGGACTGGGACGGAGCATGAAGGAGAGGGGGATGCCCACGGCGAAGGTGATGATGCCGCAGGCGAGGAAAGCATCACGCCAGCCGAGGGAGGCGATGAGGAAGCCGACGCCGCCGAGCAGGAGGCCGGCGAGGGGGGAGCCGATGTAGACGATGCTGATGGCGCGTTTTCGGTGGCGGTGGAACCAGGCGACGACGGCGGAGTTGTAGGCGTAGATGAAGCCGACGGAGGCGCCGAGGGAGACGATGAGGGAGCCGGCGTAGAACTGCCACAGGGCGTTGGTGCGGCTGAGGAGGATGAGTCCCAGGCCGATGAGGATCATGCTGATGATGGACATGAGCCGCGGGCCGAAGCGGTTGATGAGGAAGCCGGAGATGGGCTGGGCGATGCCTCCCTGGGCGCGCTGGAAGGAGTAGGCGCCGGCGGTGGCGGCGGCAGACCAACCGAACTCGGCGCGAAGCTCCACGAAGAAGAGGGGGAAGGCGTAGAAGACGACGGTGGCGACGAGCATGGTCATCACGGAGGCGGCGGCGACGAGGTACCACCCGAAGAAGATGCGCGGAGGACGGAGGGGCAAGGGCGGTGGCCTCGGTTGGTGGAGTGGGCAAACGGGCGTCAGGCGACGGAGCGGAGCGATTATAGCATCAGGTGCAGCGGGCGTTGTGCGGGGCGCGGGGGAACATCTATAGTGGCAGGAGCGTCTCTTCCTATGACGCAGGCTGGTATGGTTTGTCCCTCACCCTGGCTCTTTCCCAAGGGGAGGGGGACATTGGCTCCAAGGAGCAATGCATGGATGGCGCAGCGTGACGGCGGGACGGTGGCTGATGCTGGGGGGTGTGGCGTTCGCCGCGCTGGTGATCGCCGCGGTGGTGGTGGCGCTGGTGCGCCCGGCGCAGGAGGCGTCGTACCCGGAGGGGTCGCCGGCGGCGGCGGTGCAGGCGTACCTGCGGGCGATGGAGGCGGGGGAGTATGAGACGGCGCTGGGGATGCTGACGAAGAGCCAGCGCGAGGCGTGCACGGTGAGCGATCTGTTCAATCAACGGCTGGCGGACCGCCTGAAGAACGCGCGCGTGGAGATCAAGGATGCGCGGGTGCAGGAGAGCACGGCGAGGCTGACGCTGACGATCCGCCATGGCGGGACGGGGAGCGGGCCGTTCAACGATCGCGGGTATGAGGAAGAGCAGTTGGTGACGCTGGTGAGGGAAGATGGCGTGTGGCGGCTGGGGGAGAGCGGATTCGGCGGCGCGCCGTGGCCTCTGTATCCCTGTGGGGATAAGGGGTCGCCGCTTGCGCCTGGGGCGCCGCCGCCTCCACCAGTTCTCGCGGCGACGCCGAGGCCGGCGACAGGGGTGGGCGCATGATCCCCGGACTGCTCGGCGGGTTGCTGTTCACCGTGCTGGTGCCGGTGGCTCTCATCTGGCTGATCGTGACGCTGGCGCGGCGACGGGGCATGGTGCTCCCTCGCGCCGATAAGGGCACGCCGCGACGGGTGTACATCTACTTCGCGCTGCTGGTGGGGGTGATGGTCTTTGCTTCCGGCGTGACGATAGTGTTGCAGGCGCTGGTGGAATCGGTGGCCCCGGCGGACGTGGTGCTGGACAGAAGCTCGTCGTCGCGAACGGCGCTGGGGGCGGCGATGGCGGTGGTGGGGGGCGCGGTGTGGGCGATCCACTGGCTGGCGGCGATGCATCTTGTGGCGGGGCGGACGGCGGCGGCGCCGCAGGGGCAGGCGGCAGCAGCGGCCGAGGAGCGCACCGCGGCGACGCGGCAGGCGTATGTGGCGGTGACCTTGCTGGTGGCGGGCGTGGTGATGACGGTCGCGGGGCATAACGCGGTGCGGTGGGCGTTGGACGCCGACGATTTTCACAACGGGGCGTTTCCTGCGCTGCTGACGTGGGGCGCGGTGTGGGCCTTCCACTGGCGGCTGACGAAGGATGCCAGGGCAACGGCGTACGGGCGCGCGGTGATGGAGGTGTATACCTATGTGACGGCGGCGTACGGGCTGGTGGTGCTGGCGGTGGGCGCGGGCCGCGCGGCGCAGGCGTTGCTGGGACAAGGGTATGAGGCGCTGGCGCTGGGCGATGTGGTGCTGGACAAGGGGCCGGCGGTGTGGACGGGGGCGGCGGCGGGCGGGCTGGTGCTGGCGATCGTGGGGGGGGCGGCGTGGGGGAGCCACTGGTTCGCGATGAGCAGGGGCGACAGGACGAGCACGGGGCGGGCGCTGCTGGGGTTCGCCGCTGGGCTGGCGGGGACGCTGACGCTGATGGCGGCGCTGGGCATGTTGCTGCGCGGGCTGATCTGGTGGTTTATGGCGGAGCCGGGGGAACTTACGGCGGCGAGCCACTTTGTCTTTGTGCCCGCGCTGGCGGCGACTGCGGCTGTGGGCGCAGGGCTGGCAGGCTATCATCACCTGGAGTTCCATCGCTACGCGGGGACGGTGGGACGGCGCGCGGCGGCGGCGAAGGAGGCGATGCTGGGGGCAGTATCGCTGGTGGGAGTGGGGAGCATCGCTACGGCGGTGGTGCTGCTGACGGCGCTGCTGATCAGCGCAGCGGTGGAATCGTCGCGGGGGATACGGCCGGAGAGGGAGTGGTGGCGCGGGCTGCTGACGGCGGCGCTGGTGGCGACGGCGCTGGGCGGGGCGCTGTGGCCCGCGGCGTGGACGCGGTGGCGACGGGTGACGGAACGGGCTTCGATCTGGAATATCTACGTCTACCTGGTGGTGGGCATGAGCATCGCGGCGCTGGCGGGTGGCGGCGTGCATGTGCTGTACACCTTGCTGCGGGCGATACTGGACGATACGGGCACGGCGTGGCTGCGGGATGGGCGATGGTCACTGGGGGTTGTGGGGGCGGTGGCGCTGCTGACGCCGTATCATTGGTTGGTGCTGCGGGAGACGCGGGCAGGGCGGAGCGTGGCGCCGGTGGAGTCGAGCGAAACGCAGGCGGCGGTGCAGGTGGTGGTGGCGGGGGCGGCGGCGGGTGAGGCGGACCGCTTGCTGGCGGCGCTGGGCTACGCGGTGACGGTGACGTCGCGATCGGACGCGGCGAGGGAGCTGGGGAGGTACGCGCTGAGCGACGTGGACGGGGTGCGCGCGGCGCTGCGGGAGGCGCAAGGCAGCGCGGTGCTGCTGGTGGTGGAGGGAGACGAGGTTGGAGTGTTCGCTCAGTAGGGGCGCTGCTCCGATGGAATCGCGAGTCTCGAGGACTCGACGTTGACGATGCAATGGGGGACGCTATGATTGTATGGCCCGCGAGTGGGGACATGGCCCGCGAACATCATGATGAGGGTAGGTGCGCATGCGGATCGTCGTGATCGGACAGGCGGCGTTTGGGGAGCAGGTGCTGAAGCGGTTGCTGGAGAAGGGGTACGAGGTGGCGGGGGTGTCGGCGCCGCCGCACCCGGCAGGAGGGAAGCCGGAGCCGCTGCGGGCGCTGGCGGAATCGAAGGGTCTTCCCGTTTTCGGTACGGCAGACCTGCGGAAGGCGGATGTCTTTGCTGCATATGCGGCGCTGAAGCCGGACCTCAACGTCATGGCGTTCGTTACAGACATCCTGCGGGAGAACGTGCTGACAGCGCCGAGGCTGGGGACGATCCAGTATCACCCGTCGCTGCTGCCGAGGCATCGCGGGGCGAGCGCGATGAACTGGGCGATCATCCAGGGCGACAAGCGGACGGGCCTGACGGTTTTCTGGGTGGACAAGGGCATTGATACCGGCGCGGTGCTGTTGCAAAAGGAAGTGGAGATCACCGCGGACGATACGCTGGGGACGCTGTATTTCAACAAACTGTTCGCCATGGGCGTGGAGGCGCTGGAGGAATCGGTGGCACTGGTGGCGGCGGGCAGGGCGCCGCGGGTGGCGCAGGATGAGAGCAAGGCGACGTACGAGCCGATCTGCACGGAGGAGCACGGGAAGATCGAGTGGGGGAAGCCAGCCACGGAAGTCTATAACCGTATCCGAGGGTGCAACCCGGCGCCGGGGGCGTATACGACGTACAAGGGCGCGGCGCTGAAGATCTTCGATTGCACGCTGGCGAAGGATGCGGCGCAGGGGAAGTCGCCGGGGACGATTACGGCGGTGACGGAGAAGGGTTTCTCCGTGGCGTTGCGCGGCGGGACGTTGCAGGTGGCGCGGGTGCAAGCCAAGGGATTTGCGAAGGCCACGGGGGGAGAGTACGCGAAGAGCGCGGGTTTGCAGGCGGGGGATACGCTTGGCGGGTAGGCGAGGGGGGCGGCGTGGGTAGGAGGGGGGGGGGGACCGCTCAGAGCGCCCTTCGAGTGCCTCAGGGTGAGCGGTGTCCTGTCACCCTCTCTCCAACTCTCCCCCGTCGAGGGGGAGAGGGTGTGGGCCGGCGGCCACGGTCGGCGGGGGCATGAGTATTAGTCGCAAGGCGGCGCTGGAACGGGGGCAGCAGGCGATCGAGCGGCCCAAGGGGCAGATGACGCTGACGCTGTATTACGGCGCGGGCGGGCTGACGGTGCGCTACCAGGGCAGGGTGATCGCTAGGACGACGGGGTCGCTGGCGGGGAAGCGCGTGGCGCCGTTTGTGGCGCTGGCGCTGGGGACGCGGCTGCCGCGGCGGGGGCGCACGGCGCGGGCGACGGTAAGCTCGGGGGTGGTGTTCCGCGTGTTGTCCATCTGTACGCTGGACCCTGAACAAGAGACGGACCGTATTCTGCTGGCGTATCTGTTGCGGGAGGCGGAGGAGCTGCGGGGGTTTCGCAGCATCGCGGAGTAGGGGTGATGGATAACGCCAGCAATATGATGGCGGGAGTAGGAACATTAGAAAACGCTGCTAGAGACCTTTTCGGAGACAGCGTCACGGGTCCCCAGTGGGGGCTAACCCCTGTGCTTGCGGGCCCATCAGCGCTTGTTGGCGGAGCGCCTGATACCTCCAAAATACTTGGTGTCGTTGTTGATTTCTAAGTCCAGACTACGGGGAACTTATTAGGAGGGGACGGCATCGCCAGCCCAGACGCGACAGGAGGGGATCAGCGACCGTCCACTCCCGCCCAGACGAGCCCGACGTTTAGCTTCTTTGGCATCGATGACCATTCGCTGTGTAGCAACAAGAAACAAGTCGCATGGACACCGGAGGAGCCTACTCGTAGGAGAGATATGCAAAACATGTGGATGAACGGAACGTGGTGGCAATTCCCTTGGGTCAGTTTTCTTATGGGCCCTCTTTGTTGGGTAATCTTCTTCTACCCTGCCCTTACCGTTTTGGCCATCCAGGTGAATCGAAAACGAGTTCGTGTTTTTGGAGAGGCAGGGACAATGTGGTCTCGGATCACCCTCATCCTTCCGCAATCTTTCTTGCCCAGTTTGGCATTGGGGTGGGACTCCTGTTCTTGATATTTACGGTGATTGCTGGGGAGGCCGACCTCTGGACTGGTTTTTCCAGTGGGGAAGTGACGCTGCGAAGAGCTCTCGTGGCGCAGATATATGCCTTCGTGCCATTCCTTTTCTTTGCCGTGGCTCCGTACTGGCTGCTGAAGCGGTATTTCGACAGGTTGCCAACGGAGCCGGATTCTTCGTCAGCGAGGTAACAGCCCTCTACGTTACCTCCGTCACCACCTTCACCTACGACGCCCTTCGAGAGCCTCAGGGTGATCGGGGCAAGCGGGCGACGAAGACGGAGAACAGCGAGACGATCGCCTACTACAACCGCTACTTCGACAAGAACCTGACGACGGGCGAGGTGATTAGCGGTTGCGCTTAGCCGTATGCAACGGTTTCCAGGCGCCTTTGTCGAAGAGGGCGGGGCTGCCGGGGCCGCGCAGTGCGGCGACGGTGGCAGGGGCGAAGTAGGGGAAGTCGAAGCGGACGGGATCGCCCGCCTGTTTGCCGGGCATGGGGATAAGGCGCACGGTGAGCGGCTTGCGGTGCACCACGGCGAGGGTGGACATATCGAGGTAGAGGGAGGCGGCCTGGCCGGCGGTGATGTCGCCGGGGACGGGGATGGTGTCGAGGCCGGCGCCGCAGACGGTGGAGTAGAGGAGGAGGCTGTTGAGGCCGTAGCGGCCTTCGGCGTGACGCTGGGTCATGACGGCGTCTTCGAGGAGGGGGATCATGAGGCCGGAGAAGCCGCAGGTGGGGAGATCGGCGCGGCGGAGGACGTTGGTGATGAGGGCGGCGGCGAAGAGGGTGCCGTGTGTGCCGAAGGGGGCGCCGGTGAGCCGCTCGATGGCTTCGGCGATGCCGATGCCGGGCGCAGGGTAGGGCGCGAGGGAGATGTCCAGCCCGCGGAATCGCATGGCGTGGCGTCGTTCGAGGGTGCGGGCGATGCGGACGAGGGCCTTGCCTTCTTTCTCCACGCTGGTGAGCAGGCGCTGCTGGGCGTGGGCCAGGGAGGATGCGCCGGTGAAGGCGTCGACAGCGAGGTCGGCGGCTTCGATGGCGATGGAGAAGGCGTCGCCGGCGCCGCGATGGTAGGCGGAGGGGAAGAAGGGGCCGTGGGGAGGGATAGCGGCGGTGACGGCGTAGCGGCGGGCGTCGCCATCGGGTTTCGCACCGCGTGCGATCTGCACCAGGGCGTCTGCCGCTTGCTGGAGGGCATCGAGGTTGATGCCGTGACGCGGGGTGGCGGCCATGACGGTGAGGAAGATGCGGTCCGTGGCGGCGAGCATGGCGGGGATGGCTTTGATGAGGGGATGCGGGCCATTGTGCCCCGCGGCGATGATTGGGCCAAGGGAGCAGAGGTCTATGCCCGCGCCGGCGCAGGCGGCGTCGAAGTCGCGGGCAGCGGCGACGGCGGCAGGAGCATCGCAGCCGCGAAGCAGATCGCTGGCGGGCTGGGTGGCGGCGCGGAGCGTCTGCACCTGATAACCGCCTTTGGTGTAGGCGGCGCGGGCGGTGGCGAGGAAGGCGGCGGCGCGCTGGAGCGGAGGGAGGCGGATGGGGAGGGACTGCCGCTGGCCGTAGGTGATGGCGCGGATGCGCATGGGGAGGCTCCGTGGAGAGGTGTCGTGGGCAGTATAGGGCGAGATGAGGGGCTGAGGCTAAGATGCAAGGCTGGCGGATTCGCGTCGCCGTGTGTGGCGGGTGTCGTTGCTCCCACCCGCCCGCCCGCAGACGTTGTATGAAAGAAACAAGGGGACACCCCTTGTGAACCCCGGCAGAGAGGGGCTCACCCCTCTCTGGCACTCACCCCAGGAGTGGGAGCGTGACACCCCACCGCCTCGGCAGATTGCCACGCCCCGATGGGATCGGGGTTCAATGACAGCGGCGGGTAGTGTTGCATATGGGTACGCCGGCGTGCAGAATCAGGCGATGGGACTGACGGCAGAGCAGCGCGCGTATGTTGCGGGGCAGCGGGTGGCGCGGCTGGCGACGGCAGGCGCGGACGGGTGGCCGCACGCGGTGCCCATCTGTTTTGTGCTGGATGGCGATTGCCTGTATACGCCGGTGGATGAGAAGCCGAAGCGCGTGCAGGGGAGATCGCTGCGGCGCGTGCGGAATATCGAGGAGAACGCGAAAGCGGCGGTGGTGGTGGATAGCTACGGCGAGGATTGGCCGCTCTTGCGGTGGGTGATGCTGCGCGGCGCCGCGGCGGTGGTGGAGGGGGGCGAGGAGCATGCGCGGGCGGTGGCGCTGCTGCGGGAGAAGTACGCGCAGTACCGGGCGATGGCGCTGGAGGAGCGGCCGGTGCTGCGGGTGACAATCGAGCGCGTGACGGAGTGGCGCGGGGACGGTCGCGGAGGGTGATAGAATAGCGGCGAGTTTGCGGGCAGGATGGCAAAGGAGGCGCTGCATGGCACGAGAGTACAAGATGATTTCGTCCGATTCGCATGTGAACGAGCCGCCGGGCTTGTGGCAGGAGCGGGTGCCGGCGAAGTTCAAGGACCGCGCTCCGAAATTGCAGCGGTTCCCGCAAGGGGACGGCTGGGTGATGGAAGGCGCGATGGACCCGATCAACTTTGGGTTCAATCAGTGCGCCAGCGATCCGCCGGAGAAGACGTCGGCGTGGATCAAATGGGAGGACTGCCGGAAGGGCGGGTACGACTCCAGGGAGCGCATCAAAGAGATTGATTTGGATGGCGTGGATGGGGAACTGTACTATCCGACGCCGCGCATCGGGAATAGCGTGTTTTGGAATAACAAGGACCGCGAGTTTCACCTGGCGTGCATCCGGGCGTACAACGATTGGCTGTCAGAGTACGCCAGCTATGCGCCGGACCGCATGTTTGGCCTGGCGATGATTCCTACGAGCGGGCCGAAGGATGCGATTGACGAGCTGCATCGCGCGATCAAGCTGAAAGGGATCAAGGGGATCGTGATGGGGATGTACCCCAGCGGGGATAACGCGATCCAGCCGGGCGACGATGCTTTTTTTAAGGAGTGCGAGGACGCGGACGTGCCGGTGAATATCCACGTGGCGCTGGTGAATGAGGCGCCGGGGGACAATAGCCGGCGCATCGTGATCGGCGACGCGCGGTTCCTGGACGCGCCGATTCGCGTGCATCAGTTGATCTTCTCCGGCGTGCTGGACCGCTTCCCCAAGCTGAAGGTGGTGTTTGCCGAGGTGGATGCGGGCTGGGTGCCGTACTATCGCGAGATGATTGATTTTGTGCATGCGCGGGGGCTGAAGCGCGCGGGGTACCAGCCCAAGATGATGCCTTCGGCGTACTTCGACCGGAACTTGTACTGGGAGTTCATGGTGGACACGATGTCGGTGAAGCTGCGGCATGAGGTGGGGGTGAAGAACCTGCTGTGGGCCAGCGATCACGCCCATTCGTTCTCGCGCTTCCCGAATACGCAGAAGTACTTGCAGAACCTGCTGAAGGATGTGCCTGCGGATGAGAAGCAGTTGATCCTGGCGGGGAATACGATGCGGGTGTACAACATCGGGACGAAGCAGCCGGCGATGGCGGGGGCGCGGTAGGCGGAAGGGCAAGGATAGAGATAGAGAAAAAGAGGAGGCCCCCCGATCTAATCGGGGGGCCTCTTTTCGGCTACCTGGCATACTTTTGGAGGGAGAGAAGACTATGGCCAATGTTCTGCATTACACCATGGAGCGGTTGGGCGGCGGTGAACAGTCGTTGGACGACTACCGAGGCAAGGTGCTCCTGCTGGTCAACGTGGCGAGTCATTGCGGCAACACACCTCAGTACAAAACGCTGCAGGAACTGTACAAGCGATACCAATCGAAGGGATTCGAGGTCTTGGGATTCCCCGCGAATAATTTTGGCGCCCAGGAACCCGGGACGGACAAGGAGATCAGTGCGTTCTGCGAGGCAAAAT
Organism: Dehalococcoidia bacterium; assembly: GCA_009693015.1. Classification (GTDB taxonomy): domain Bacteria; phylum Chloroflexota; class Dehalococcoidia; order SHYB01; family SHYB01; genus SHYB01. The sequence continues at coordinate 11,786 of SHYB01000028.1, read as the reverse complement.
ACGGGGTCACGTTTCCGATGTTCTCCAAGATCAGCGTCAAGGGTAAGGATATGCACCTGCTTTATGCCGAGATGACCGCGGAGCCCAAGCCGCTGGGTGGAGAGGTGACCTGGAATTTCCAGAAGTATCTTGCGGACCGCCAAGGCAATATCGTGGCGAAGTTCAGCCCGTCCTGTTCTCCTGACGACCGTGCACTGGTAGCAAAGTTAGAGGAGTTGCTGGGCCACTAGCAGCGGGCGCTACCCGCCGGCGGGCTTGGTGAGGCGCTCGATGATCTGGGGGGCGAGCTTGCGGGCGATCTCGCGGACTTCAACGGGGTCCCATTTCGCCAGCGGGACGTGGGGGTAGTCGAGGACGGCGTAGGGGTAATCGGGGACGCCGGAGAGGCGCTTCATGGAGTTGGCGGAGCCGCTCATGGCTTTGTGGATGAGGGCGACGGTGGGAATGCCGGCCCATTCGAGTTCGATGGCGTCCCGCATACTGCGGGCGCTGCAGGAGCCTCAGCCACCGAAGCCGGTGATGGCGACGGTGGATTCGGAGACGATGCGGGCGAAGTCTTCTTTCTTGGGAGGGATGGAGACGTCATCCTTGAGTATCTTGACGCGCCCCGCGAGCTCGGCATGGTTGGATAGCTCTTCATAGAGGGCGTCCATGAGGGCGTCTGCCTTGCCCAGGCCGTTGACAACGAAGCCGACGACGGCGCCGTTGAGGGTGTCCGGGCGTTCCGGCAGCTTGCGGGTGTCCTTTCTGTCCAGGGGCCCGCTGGTGGGATCAAGGGTGACGAGAGCGCCGTGTTGCGTCATGTGCTACCTCCTCCGTGGTTCCACAGGTTTGGTGATGGCCCAGGCCAGATGCGGATGGAGGATGTGGGTGTCCGCCATGCCGTGGCCGCCCGCCGCTACTATCAGTATACCCTCCGGCTTGCCCAGGCGGATGGGCATCTCTCCGGGGCGGATGGGTTCCTTGAGCTTGGGATACATATAGTCGCGCATCTGCTGCTTGGACCAGCCGGCTTCGGCGAAGTAGCGCATGTGCTCCATGCCCATGACCATGATGACGTTGACGTTATCGCCGAGCCACTTGTCACCGGTGACGCCGCCGCGCCGGGTGTACATGACGAGCGAATCGAGGATGCCCTCCGGGGTGCGGCTGGCATCGTCGCCGGCGATGGTGGTTTCGGAGACGGCGAAGACGGTGACGGTGCTGTCCTGGGGAAGGAAGCCGCGCTCCACGTGGAGGGGCTTCCAGGGGCTGTCTTCTTCGTTTTCGCCGATGCAGTAGCTGTAGCGCGATGGGGTGGAGTAGGTGGCGCGGTCAAGGAAGCCGGGGATGCCGCGCATGACGTTGCGGATGACGAGGCGGACGGCGCGGCCGATGGTGGCGTTGGCGCGGAAGCCGGGGCCGAAGACGCCGAGCTTGCAGTTGATCTCCAGCTCGGTGCGGATGGGGCCGTTGACGATGAGGAGATGCGCGGGGCCCATGAGGGAGCCGGAGGTGCTGTGGATGTGGGATTTTTCTTCGAGGAAGCCGCGCACGGCAGCGACGACGACGGGCATATATTCCGCGCGGCAGCCGGCCATGACGGCGTTGACGGCGACGTGTTCCGCGGTGACGGTGACCTCTCGCGTGGGGACGTGGCCGAGGAGTTCACCGGGCGGCATGCCGAGATAATCGAGGAAGCGCTGGACTTTGTCCGGCGTGGGGGGGACGACGGGCATGCCGTCAGTCCAACCTTTGGCGTAGGCCTGCTCCAGGAAGTCGTCATAGTCCTGAAACTGGTGCCGGGGCGCGTGCAACGTCATGTGAGAACTCCGGTGGCGCGGGCCTGCTCCAAGAAGTCACTATTGTTCTGAAACTGGTGCCGGGGCGCGTGCAAGGACATTTCGCTGCTCATGCTCTGGAAGATACTCCAGCGTTGGGCGGGAGTCTACGCCGGTGGCGCATAGGTGTCAAGAAAGGCTGCGGCGCAGGGTCAAGAAAGGGGGAAGGCCGCGACGATGCGCGTGCCGGCGCCGCGAAGGCTGTGCACGCTCAGCGTGCCTTGGGCGGCGGCGCTCTACGCCCTGGGCGCTCTGGCGGAGCCGGAGCGGACGCAGGTGGAGATGCATGTCGTCTCTTGCGCTGCCTGCCGGGCGATCGTGCAGCGGGAGATGGATACGATCGGCGCGATGGCGCGGGAGGCGCGAGAGGCTGTGCCGCCGGTGGGGCTGCGGGCGCGGGTGCTGGAGACGGCGGCGCGCACGGAGCAACTGCGCCCAGAAGCGGCGAAGCTGCCACGGATGACCTGGGGATGGCCGTCCATGACGCTGGCGCCGTGGGGCGCAGCGGCGACGTTCGCCGCAGTGGCGGTGCTGGCCTTGGCGGCGATCCTGGGAATTCTGCTTTCGCAACGAGGAGACCTCTCTGGCCTGCGCGGGGATAATGACCGGCTGACGGTGTTGCTGGAGACGCAGCAGCGCCAGATGCAGGACCAGTTCGGGCAGCTGCAGACGCAGCAGAGCCTGTTGCGGGATCAGCGCACCGCTAGCGACCGGCTCGCTGCCGCCGCAGAGGATCAGCGGGTGCAGATCCAGGGCCAGCGCGCCGATGCGGACAAGTTGGGGGGCTGCTGCAGCAGCAACAGACGCAGCTCCAAGCGGAGCGGGCCGCTTCGGATCGTTTGCTGGCACTGACGCTGCAGCAGGGTGTGCAGCTCAAGGACCAGGAGACGCTGAACTACCTGGTGAACTTGCCGGGGATCAATAAATATGTGCTGCGGCCCACCGTGGATGCCCCGCTGGCGCGCGGCCAGATCATCACCAACGCGGCGCGGGCCTGGGGTGTAGTGTTTCTGATGGAGATGCCTGCCCTGCAGCCCGGTATGGGCTACCAGGTATGGGGCTGGACCAGGCAGGCGTGGCAACAAGCTCTGGGGTGGTCACGGAGATCGATCCGGCTACTGGCTACGGCAAGATATAGGTGAAGGCGTTCCCGCAGACGCTGGACAAGTTCACGTCAGTCTATGTGACGCTGGAGCCGGCGGCGGGCAGCGCCCGGCCCACGGGCAAACCGTTGCTGAGCCTGCCGCTCACGTAGTCGGGCAAGGGTCGTATGACGCCGCGCCGGTGCCGGCGGCGGGTAGGGCGAGGCCCACGGGCAAGCCGTTGCTGACCCTGCCGCTGATGTAGCCGCGCAGGCTCTTGCAGGTCGTGCGCTTACTTGCCCTGCGCTTCCACAAGCGACTTCAGGGCATCTGCGTCCTTGCGCATGGCCTTAGCCATCGAGCCTTTGATGAGCGGGGTGAAGGGAAACATCAGCAGCGGTAGCTTGAAGTCGAAATCGAAGGTGTAGCGCGTGCCGCCGCTGACGGGGGCAAGGGTGAACACGCCCTGGAACTTGGGCGGCTTGTTGACGGAGTCTCGGATGGTCCAGGTCTTGTTGAGCTCAAAGGCGATTACCTCACCGACGTAGGTGGAGGTTTTGCCGCCCATCTTGCGCTTCTCCGTGAGACGCGAGCCTAGTTTGAACGGCCCCGACGGCTCGCATGTCATCTCCAACAGGCCGGACGCCTGCTGCCACTTGGTGGTGTTGCGCGTATCAGTGACGAACGCGGCGACAGTCTCGGGGGGTCGGTTGATAGTGGTCGAAGTTTTCATGTGCTGAGCTACTTACGTTCCGTTGCTGCTCGTGGCCCTTCGCGTGAGATGGCTGATGACCTGGGGCGCAAGCTCCTTGGCTAATCGCCGGATCTCTTCCGGCGTCCATACCCCGGTGGGCACGTAGGGGTAGTCTACCAGGATGTAGGGGTAGTCGGGCACGCCGGAGAGTCGCTTCATGGCGTTGGCCGACCCGGCGAGCGCGGTGTGGATGACGGCGACGCTGGGCACGCCGGCCCACTCCATCTCGATGGCGTCCCGCATACTGCGGGCGGAGCAGGAGCCTCAGCCGCCGAAGCCGGTGACGACGACGGTGGCTTCGGAGACAAGACGCTGCCAGTCGGCTTTGGACGGGGCGATGGCGGTGTTGGCCTTCTGGACGACAATCGTCCCGGCAAGCTCGAGCTCTCGCCGTAACTCCTCCGCCAGGGCGTCAAAGAGGGCGACGCTTTCGCCGAGGCCGTTGGCGATGAGGCCCACGGTGGCGCCGTGGAGGGTGGCGGGACGCGGCGGCATGGCGCGCGCGTCGCGGCGCTCCAGCGGGCCGCTGGTGGGATCAACGATGGTGACAGCAGCCTGTGTGGACATGGAGTGCTCCTTCCTCTACTGGGGCAGCGGCAAGGGCGATGGCTCGATGGGCACGGTGATGGCCCAGGAGCGGTGCGGGTGCAGGACGTGGGTCTGGGCGATGCCTTGCCCGCCGGCGGCGACGATCAAGATGTGGTCTGGCGAGGTGAGGCCGACGCGCTCCTCATCGGGGCGCGGCGGTTCGACGAGGCGGGGGAAGAGGTAGGTGCGCATCTGTTTCTTGGACCAGCCCGCCTCGGCGAAGTAGCGCATGTGCTCCATGCCTACCACTAGGATGACGTCCATGGCGCCGCCGAGCCATTCGTCGGCGTTGACGCCGCCGCGCCGCACGGCTTTCACGATGCTATCGCAGATGGCCTGCGGCGTGCGGCTGGCGAGGTCGGTCGCCGCGGTGGTCTTCTGAAACGAGTTGACGGTGACGGCGCTCTGCTGCGGGGAGAGGCCGCGCTCGGCATGGAGGGGAATCCAGGGGCTGTCTTCTTCGTTTTCGCCGAAGCAGAAGGAGTAGCGCGCGGGGGTGGAGAAGGTGGCGCGGTCGAGGAAGCCGGGGATGCTCTTGCAGACGTTGCGGATGACCAGGCGCACCGCTCGCCCGATAGTCGCGTTGGCGCGGAAGCCGGGGCCGAAGACGCCGAGCTTGCAGTTGATCTCCAGATCGCGGCGGATGGGGCCGTTGACGATGATGGCGTGCGCGGGGCCGGTGAGGGAGCCGCTGGTGCTGTGGAGATGGGAGCGTTCGTGGAGGAGGGCGCGCATGGCGGCGACGACGACGGGCATGTACTCCGGCTTGCAGCCGGCCATGACGGCGTTGGCGGCGACCTGCTCCGCGGTGACGTCCACATCGCGGGTGACGACGTGGCCGAGGACGGTCGCGGGGGCAAGGCCGGCGTGCTGGAGGAAGAGGGCGACCTTTGCCTCCGTGGGCGGCATGATGGGGAGGCCGTCGGTCCAGCCGCGGTCGAAGGCGGCTTCCACGGCGGCTTCGTAATCGCTGAAGGCATGTCTGGGCTGCGTGGTCATGTGGCGGGAGTGTAGGAGGGACGGGGACAGGAGTCAAGGCCGGCGACACGTGGGGGGTTGACAGCGGTCTCCGGCGGTGCAGTAGTAAGTCATCACAACTAAGGCAGAGGAGCAGACAGTCATGACACAGCAAGCGGCGAATCCCATCGAACTATGCGACGCGGCGGTGAAGCGGGCGCGGGGCCCGCTCGCCGGGGTGAAATCGAATCAGCTTGGCGGCTCTACGCCCTGCGCGGAGTGGAACGTACAGCAGTTGATGGACCACTTTACAGATGCGGCATCGTACGGCGTGAGCGTGCTGACGGGCACAAAGCCCGCGCAGGCTGCGGGGAAGACAGCGCTGGAGCGGTTCGAGAGCGCTTTGGCGGGGCTGCTCATGGCGGCGAAGGCACCAGGGACGCTGGGCAAGCAGGTGCAAGGGCCCATTGGCCCCATGCCCGGGGCGGCGATGGTGATGACGGTGACGAACGATATGACCATCCACGGCTGGGACCTGGCGAAGGCGACGGGACAGGATACGAAGATCGAGCAAAAGCTGTTGCAGGCGGCATACGATATGTACAAGAACAATCCGCCGGGCGGCAACCCACCATTCTTTGCCGCGCAGCCCGCGGTGCCGGCGAATGCAGACTTTCAAACGAAGGTGCTGGCGATTATGAGGAGGAAGGCGTAGGCAGGGTTCGCCAAGGCGCCCAGGTGTGCGCCTGCGTCAGCCCCAGGAACGATGCTGAAACGAGGCGATCTGGAGCGGAAGCCGAGGAAGCCGATTCTAGCCGAAGACCCTGCGGATACAGGGGCAATGCTGGTGTCGTCGAGCGCGGCCGACCCCGTGCTGGCCGAGCTGTGGGAGAACGAACGAGACGCCGGGTACGACACGCTGCGAGAGAAGCATTGGGGCAACGGGGTTAGTCGTTCAGCTCCAGGCTGTGGCGCAGCGCGAGGTCAACCTGCTACATCTTGTCGCGAGGCACTGCGCCAGCCTTGGCGACCTGACGTGACAGGTCAATGGTGCGAATCTGCTCGCAGAGAACGGTGCCGCTGAGGCGGCGGCCGCTTTCCGCGGCGGAAAATGCTACGTGGAATGGGTAAGGTTGTTTACGCAGCTGTGAGGTGATGGCGGCGACGACGGTTGTGGGGCTGAAGTGATTGCCCACATCGTTCTGGACGATGAGCACGGGGCGACGCCCCGATTGCTCTGACCCGGCGCCTCCCTCAAGTTCCAGCCAATAGATCTCGCCGCGTCTGGTCATGGGCTACTCGTCCCATCGAGTATCGCGCAGGAGGGTCTTGCTGTCTGCGGCGAGATGCTCGGCAGCGATACGGCGATTTTCCTCTGCCATCTCGCGGTACGCTTGGGCCATACGGGCATGAATACGCGCCTGCTCCTCCTTTTCCAGCAATCCGGCCATAACATGGCTGCGAGTGGTGGACTGCTCGGCAGCAATGCGGTCGGCCAGGTCAACGAGTTCTTGACGCAGGCTGATAGTTACCTTCGCTACCTTCTTTGTCGTCATGGAGCACCTCCACGCCCACTGTATCATACTTTCAGTATGAATAGCACCCATACCAGGCTGTCTTGACCCTTCTTTGTCTCTGGTTTATCCTATCCTCAATAGACTGACTGGTCGGTTTGGAGCAACATGACGCTCAAAGAGGCGCAGGGCAGGCACGCGGGCGCGCAAGCGACACGCGAAAAGCTGTTGGAGGCGGCGGAGCAGGTCTTCGCCGACAAGGGGTTTTACGACGCCGCGGTGGACGAGATTGTGGCGCGCTCGGGTACGTCCAAAGGGTCCGTCTATTTCCACTTTCCGTCGAAGGAAAGCCTGTTTCTGGCGGTGATGGAGCAGTTGGGCAGGCAGTTGGCGCGACGGGTGGAACGCGAGGTGGCGAAGGAGTCGGACCCATTGCGCCGGCTGGATGTGGCGCTGGAGACGACGGTGCAGACGCTGCGCCGCCACAAGAGCCTGGCGAAGCTGCTGCTGGTGAAGGGCTACAGCATGGGGCCGGCGTTCGCGGAGAAGCGGCAGCAGGTGATGTCGTCGTTTGCCGAGATGACCGAGGAATTGATCGCCGAGGCGATGCGGGCGAAGGGCGCGCCGCTTGGCATAGATGCGCGGGTGGCGTCGTACGCGTGGATCGGCGCGGTGAGTGAGGTGGCGGTGCGGTGGCTGGAGTGCGGCGAGCCGGACCCGCTGGATGCCCTGCCGACGCTGCGTTTGATGGTGCGTCGCGGTATCGGGGTGGAGGCGTGAGGAAGGTGAGGGTGCAGACAGGGGTGCGTGGGTTCGCCCTTCGAGCGCCGCAGGGCGAGGGGTTGTGGAAATACGCGGAGGCAGCCGCATGACGGAAGCAGCGTTGCAACAGGGGCCGCTCGGCGCGGCGTGGCGCAAGGGCAAGATATTTGCCGAGTCAATCAAGATTGAGCATACGGTGTTCGCGCTACCGATCGCGTATGCATCGCTGTTCCTGGTATCGAAAGGCGTGCCGGGCGCGGCGGACTTTGGGTGGCTGACGCTGGCGATGGCGGGGGCGCGGACGATCGCCATGGCGGCGAACCGCGTGGTGGACGCGAGGATTGATGCGCGCAACCCGCGCACGGTGAAGCGGGCTCTACCCGCGGGCCTGCTGAAGCAGTGGGAGATGCTGGCGTTTATCGCGATGGCGCTGGGGCTGTTCCTGCTGGCGGTGTATAACCTGAGCGAGAGGTCGCAGCAACTGTGGCCGGTGGCGCTGGCGCCGATGCTGCTGTACCCCTACCTGAAACGCTTCACCTGGCTGTGCCACTTCGGCATCAGCGCGGTGTACGTCATCGTGCCGCCGGCGGTGTGGATCGCGGTGAGCGGCGAGTTCACGGCGGGCGCGGTGCTGCTGGGGGTGGGCGCGGGCCTGTGGGTGGCGGGGTTCGATATCATCTACGCGGTGCAGGATGTGGCGTTCGACCGGGGGCACGGGCTGCATTCGATCCCGGCGCGGTTCGGGGTGCGCGCGGCGCTGGCGGCGTCGCGGCTGGCGCACCTGGCAGCGGCGTCGTGCATCGTCGCGGCGGGCGTGGTGATGGACGCGGGCGCGCTGTACTACGCGGGCGCGGCGGCGTTTGTGGCGCTGCTGGCGTGGGAGCAGCGGCTGGTGTCGTCGGGGGACACGTCGCGGATACCAGTGGCGTTCTTCAACATGAACGGAGCGATCAGCGTGGTGTTCGGGATATGCGTGATCGGCGATGTGCTGGTGAGGAACTGATGAGAGAGGGCTAGCATGAATACCTACGTCATAGGAATTACCGGGGCGAGCGGGGCGCCGTACGCGCGGCGTGTGCTGCAAGGGCTGCTGGCGGCGGGGCATCACGTCAAGCTGGTGGTGTCGCCGGCGGGGGAGCAGGTGGTGCGGATCGAGCTGGGGTTGCGGCTGAGCGGGGCGCTGCGGGCGAGGGAGTCGCAGTGGCTCGCATATTTGTTGGAGGGGACGGATGATGGGGCGCGGGCCGGCGGCACGCTGGAACTGCTGGCGCACCGGGATTTTGCCGCTTCGATCAGCAGCGGGTCGTACCCGTTTGCGGGGATGGCGGTGGTGCCGTGCAGCATGGGGACGCTGGCGCGGATCGCCACGGGGGCGTCCACGAACCTGATCGAGCGGGCGGCGGACGTGGCGCTGAAGGAGAAACGGCGGCTGGTGATTGTGCCTCGCGAGACGCCACTTTCGGTGATCCACCTGCGCAATATGACGACGCTGGCGGAGGGGGGCGCGGAGATTCTGCCCGCGATGCCCGGCTTCTACAATCAGCCGAGGAGCTTGGACGACCTGGTGGACGGCATCGCGGGGCGGGTGCTGGAGCGCCTAGGGGTGGCGAACGATCTGTACAAGCGATGGCAAGGCGACCCGCTGACGCGGATGGCACGGGTGATAGAGGAGTAGGCGGAAGATGTCCCCCTCACCCCTGCCCTCTCCCTCCAGGGGAGAGGGTGGCCGGAGATGCCGCTGACGTGCGAGGGACGGTGTCAGTACGAGCGGTTATGAAAGCTACGGGATGGACAGCGTGGGTGCGTGAGAAGGACGGTGACGGCGATGGAGTTTTTTGAAGTCATTCATACGCAGCGCTCTATACGCCGGTTCAAGCCGGACGTGGTGCCGGAGGAGTTGTTGTGGGAGATGCTGGACGCGGCGATCCGCGGGCCAAGCGGGAGCAACAGCCAGCCGTGGCGCTGGATCGTGGTGCGGGACGCGGCGAAGCGCAAGGAGATCGCGCAGGCGGTGAGCGCGTGGATGGCGACGCGCCAGGACAGGCCGGCGTTACGCCCGGAGGGGGCGCAGGAGCCGGACGCGAGCAAGCGCCGCACGGCGCAGGCGGCGGCGGACTTCTTCGCCGATGTGTCGCAAGCGCCGGTGCTGGTGATCCCGTGCCTGTATCAACTGACGTCGCCGCTGGGGGATGCGCAGCACTTGCTGGCGGGGACCTCGATCTACGGCGCGGTGCAGAACATGATGCTGGCGGCGCGGGCGCAGGGCCTAGGGACGACGCTGATGACGTTCCAACGGGGGATCGAGGATACGTTGCGGACGCTGCTGCGCCTGCCGCTGGATGCGACGCCGGCGTGCGTGGTGCCGCTGGGGTACCCCGCGGAGGGGCAGCGCTTCGGGCCGGTGACGCGGAAGCCGGTGGAGACGGTCGTGTACTGGGACGATTGGGGAAGGGCGAAGGGGAGGTAGGGTAGCTCATGCCATTCCGTGACCTGCAAGGGTTCATCGCCGCGCTGGAGCGAGCGGGGGATCTGCGCCGCGTGAGCGTGGAGGTGGACCCGCGCCTGGAGATGACGGAGATCGCCACGCGGGCGGTGAAGGAGCAGGCGCCGGCGATGCTGTTCGAGCGGGTAAAGGGGTCGCCGTATCCTGTCGTCATGAATACCATGGCGACGGCGAAGCGCATCGAGATGGCGCTGGGGCGGCCGCCCCAGGAGATCGGGCATGAGCTGGTGCGGTTTGTGGAGCGCATCAACCCGCCGTCGCTGAAGAAGTTATGGGAGTTGAAGGGCACGGCGCGGAAGCTGCTGGCGGCGCGGGCGAAGCCGGTGGGCCGGGGCATCGCGCAAGAGGTAGTGGAGTCGCCGGATTTGGAGTCGCTGCCGGTGCTGACGTGCTGGCCGGAGGACGGCGGGCGGTTCATCACGTTGCCGCTGGTGCTGACGCAGAGTCCAGGTACGGGGAAGAGAAACCTGGGGATTTATCGCATGCAGGTGTTCGATAAAGAGACCACGGGGATGCACTGGCAGATACAGAAGGGCGGGGGGTTCCACTACTGGGAGGCGGAGCAGCGCAACGAGCCGCTGGAAGTGTCGGTGGCGCTGGGGGGCGACCCGGCGCTGCTGCTGGCGGCGGTGCTGCCGCTGCCGGAGGCGCTGGAGGAGATTATCTTCGCGGGCATCCTGCGTGGCGGGCCGACTCCGATGGTGCGGGCGAAGTCGCTGAGCATGCGCGTGCCGGCCAACGCGGAGTTCGTGCTGGAGGGGGTCGTGCCGCCGCAGGAGCGACGCGCCGAAGGGCCGTTCGGCGACCACTTTGGGCATTACTCGGCGCAGGCGCCGTTCCCCGTGTTCCACGTGAAGACGGTGACTCGGCGCAGGCATCCGGTGTACCCGGCGACGGTGGTGGGGAAGCCGCCGCAGGAGGACCGCTACCTGGGCGACGCGGTGCAGGAGTTCCTCAATCCGTTCGTGAAGATGCTGCGGCCGGAGGTGCGCGACCTGTGGGCCTACTTCGAAGCAGGGTTCCATAATTTGCTGGTGGTGTCGGTGCGGACGCGCTACACCAAGGAGCCGATGAAGACGGCGCTGGGCCTGTTCGGCGAAGGGCAGCTGGCGCTGACGAAGTGCATTGTGCTGGTGGGGCCGGAGGTGAATCCGCGCGACTGGACGGCGGTGCTGAAGGCAATAGGGCGGCACTTCCGACCCGAGCACGACTTTCTGCTGCTGCCCAAGGTGCCGCTGGATACGTTGGACTTCACTAGCTTCACCATGCACCTGGGGAGCAAGATGGCGCTGGACGCTACGCCCAAGGGCGAATCGCAACAGGTGGCGCCACTGCGTGGAGTTGACATAAGCAGACTTGCGCCGGAGGTGCGGGCGTGGCGGATGGTGGAGGAGACGCTGCTTGCGGTGCAGGTGGGGAGCGGCGAGGGGAAGGCGGTGGCCGAGCGGCTGGCGAGGGCACGGGAGCTGGCGGACGTGCCGCTTATCGCGGTGGTAAGCGAGGACATAGATTTGCAGGACAGGACGAGTCTGCTGTGGGGCATTTTCACGCGCTTCGACCCGGCGCGGGACGTGACGTTCCGGGAGATGCGGATGGAGGGCGCGGCGCCGGTGTATCGCGGGCCGCTGGCGATTGACGCGACATGGAAGCACGGCTACCCCGCGCCGCTGACGATGGACGCGGCGATTGTTAAGAGGGTGGAGGAGCGATGGGACTCGTACTGGAAGCAGGCGACGCGATGAATGCGCACGCAAACCCGCTCGGGATGGCCCTTCGACAAGCTCAGGGTGAGCGGGTTTGTGTCCC
>SHYB01000027.1 GCA_009693015.1 Dehalococcoidia bacterium | reverse complement strand
TGGTGTTGATGCTTGCGGTTGTGGTGAGCTTGGCGGCAGCGGCGTGCGGCGGCGGGGATGAAGCGGAGGCCCCGGCAGCGAAGGCGACGCAATCGGCGCCGGCGACGGCGCGTCCGACGAATACGCCTGCGCCTCCGCCGACGGCGACGGCGGTGCCGCAGCCGCGGGGACAGTTGAATATCGCGCTGTCAACGCTCTCGGGATACCAGGGGATTTTTTATCAGACGGGGACGCCGCACCAGTACATGGATGCGTATATTGACCCGCTGGTGGGTACGGACGCGAATAACAAGGATGAACCTTCGCGGGGGTTCATCAACTCTTGGCAAATGGACAGTACGGGAACGCTGTGGACGTTCAAGACGCGGACGGACGTGGTGTTCCATAACGGGAACAAGGCGTCTTCCGCGGATCCGGCGTGGTGGCTGCTGACGGTGCGGGACCACCCGGACGTGATCCTGACGTCCAAGGCGCAGATCAAGGCGGACCTGGTGTCGGCGGATGTGGTGGACGCGACGACGTTTACGGTGAAGCTGGCGGCGCGGAATGTGTTCTGGCCCGCGGTGCAACTGGCGATGGGCGGTTGTGGGGGGAACCCGTGCCATTTGTTCGATAGCCAGTACTTTAAGACGGCGGGACTGGCGGAGTATAACAAGAAGCCGGTGGGCAGCGGGCCGTTCAAGGTGACGACGATCCAGCCTGGGGCATCGATCACGATGGAGGCAACGGAGAAGCACTGGTTCTGGGGCGTGCCCCGCGTGAAGACGCTGGTGTTCCATGAGATGCCTGAGGAGGGGACGGCGATCGCGGCACTGAAGACGAACCAGATGCAGTTCGTGACGATCAGCCGCTCCGGGGTGGATCAGATCAAGAGCGATGCGGCGCTGCGGCTGGTCACGAGGCCGGGCGGCACGGTGAACATGTTCGTTCCCGAGGTGTACAGGGCGGAGATTGCGGGCTACGGGAAGAACCCGATTGCGGATGTGAACGTGCGGCGGGCGCTGATGTGGCACGCTATCGATCGTTCGGTGCTGGCGCAGAAGTTTATGAAGGGGTACGCGGAGCCGACGGTGAACTGGCCGGCGAACCAGGGCGATCCTTCGTACGAGAAGATCCCCGTGCCGGCCTTCGACGTGGCGAAGGCGAAGCAGATGCTGGCGGAGGCGGGATACCCCAAGGGCTTCGAGATGGACGTGTACATCTGGACGCCGGCGACGCAGCCGGAAGGCCCGGAGCTGATGGATGCGCTCGCCGCGATGTGGGAGAACGTGGGGTTGAAGGTGAACCGGAAGCCGATCACGCTGCAGACGTGGTCGTCGAACGTGCAGGCGCCGCGGAAGTATGAAAGGCCGGCGATCGCGGGGGTGTACTTCCTGGGGCTGTACCGGTTCGGGGCGAATCAGGTGCTGCAGAGCGCGAGCCCGACGGCGGTGAACCATTCATTCAATGAGGTGGATGTGTTCGATAAGATTCGGGAGTGGGCTGCGGCGCCGAGTTTGGAGGAGTACATCCGCCAGGGGAAGATCGTGCAGAAGATCATGGTGGACAGGGTGCATTCGACGCCGGCGATCCTGACCTATCAGGCGATGTGGGCGGCGCGGGCCGATCCTACGGTAGTGCCGGCATCGTTTGAGGTGACGCGCGATAACATGGGGCTGGGGTTGTTCCGTATGGGGCTACAGCAGAAGGCGGGGTACTAGGTAACTAGACATAACTCTTGCGCATGCAGGGGAACAGGAGCGCCCAGGCTGCCAGCCTGGGCGCTCCTTGTTTTGTGGGGAGAGTGATGGGAGACTGCGACCTTCCCAACGGGAAGGTCTTGTGGGGGCCGAACGGCCTGGGCGTCCCTGTTTGTCACGGGCGGAGGGGTGGAGGAGCAGGAGGTTCCCGCGGGGCGGGCATTGAGGGGGCTACAGGGGCTTGACAGGCGCTCGCGTTTTGGATGACTATGTTCAAGCTGTTTCCGTATGATGGAACGCGCGGCGTGGCCCCGTTAATCCTCCTAGGGGATGCGTTCTAGGGGATGCGTTCATCTTATGTATGCATGAGGGCGTGAAGATATTCCAGCGCGGACGGTGGATGGGTGGAAGGTTCGGTTTGCATGAACAGAAGGAGGACGGCATGCGAAGTTTGATGGCGCGGGTGGCGGGGTTGCTTGGGCTAGTAGCATCGGTGAGCATGGTGGTTGCGGCGTGCGGCGGCGGCAGCGACGAGGCGACGCAGGCGCCAGCGGCGACGGCACGGCCAACCGCGGCGGCGACGACAGCCACGCAGGCGCCCGCAGCGGCAACGGCTGTGCCTACGGCGCGGCCGGCGAATACCCCGGCGCCTCCTCCCACGGCGACGGCGGTGCCGCAGCCCAGAGGTCAGTTGACCCTTGGGCTGGCGACGCTTTCGAGCTACCAGGGGATCTATTACCAGGGCGGGTCGCCGCATCTGTACCAGGATGCGTACCTTGACCCGCTGGTGGGCACCGACGCGAACAACAAGGACGATCCGGCGCGCGGACTGATCAACTCGTGGACGGTGGACACGACGGGGACGTTCTGGACGTTCAAGACGCGCGACGGGATCGTGTTCCATAACGGGGACAAGGCGAGCGCGGCGGATGCCGCGTGGTGGATTCTGACGGTGCGGGACAGCAAGGAGATCATCCTTTCTTCCCAGGGCCAGCAGAAGACGGACGTGAAGGAGGTCCTGAACCCGGACCCCAACACGTTTACGGTGCAGCTAAATAGTCGCAACGTGTTCTGGCCCGCGGTGCAACTGGCGATGGGCGGTTGCGGCGGCAATCCGTGCACCCTGTATAGCAAGAAATACTACGAGACGGTGGGCCTGCAGGGGTATAACAAGAACCCCGTCGGCAGCGGGCCATTCAAGCCGGTGAGTTTCCAGGTGGGCGTGGGCATCACCATGGAGGCGGTGGAGAAACACTGGTTCTGGGGGACGCCGCGGGTGAAGACGATGGTGTTCCAGGAGATCCCGGAAGAGGGAACGGCGGTCGCGGCGCTGAAGACGAATCAATTGCAGTTCATCACCCTGAGCCGCGGGTTCGCGGCGACGGTGAAGGCAGACGCGAACCTGCGGCTGCTCACGAGGCCCGGCGGCACGGTGAACATGTACATCCCGGAGGTGTACAAGAAGGAGTTCCCCGGCTACGGCAAGAACCCGATGGCGGACGTGAACGTGCGTCGCGCGCTGGTGCAATCTGCCATTGACCGCGATACGCTGGCGAAGAAGTTCATGGCGGGCTATGCTGAGCCGACGGTGAATTGGCCGGCAAACCAGGGCGATCCTTCCTACGAGAAGATCCCTGTGCCGCCGTTTGACGTGGCAAAGGCCAAGCAGCTGCTGGCGGAGGCGGGGTACCCCAAAGGCTTTGAGTTGGACGTGTACATCTGGACGCCCGCGGCGCAGGCCGAAGGGCCGGAGCTGATGGACGCGATATCCACGATGTGGGAAAACGTAGGCATCAAGGTGAACCGCAAGCCGATCAACCAACAGACGTGGGCGTCCGGAGTGCAGCTGCCGCGGAAGTATGACAAGCCGGCGATTGCGGGGCTGTACTTCCTGGGGATGTACCGCTTCGGGGCGAACCAGGCGGCGCAGAGCGCCAACCCCAACGGGGTGAATTACTCGTTCGACGAGCAACCCGTGTTTGACAAGATCCTCGCGTGGGCGCAATCGGGGAGCCTGGAGGAGTACATCAAGCTGGGGAAGGAAACGCAGAAGATTATGGTGGACCGGGTGCACACAACGCCGACGCTGATGACGTTCCAGGGGTTGTGGGGCGCGCGGGCCGATCCCAACGTGATTCCCCCGTGGTTCCAGGTGACGCGGGACAACATCGCGCTGGGCCTGTTCCGCATGGGGCTGAACGAGAAACCAGGGTACTAGGCACGACGCGATAGCCGGGGCGCATCAGGCGCATCGGAGTAGCAAAGAGCGCCCAAGCCGTGAGGCTTGGGCGCTCTTGTTTTGTGGGGAGAGCGACACATGGCGTGGGCGCTCTTGTTGTGCGGGGGGCAGCGACGCATGGCCTGGGAACTCTTGTTGCGCGGCGGGCAGTTGTACAATGGGCGTGCAATGAGGGGGCGGCGATGCAGGTACGCATTCTAGGGGCGCACAATAGCCAGTCGCGGACGACGGGGCTGATTTCGATACTGGTGGACGGGGTGGTGTGTGTGGATGCGGGGAGCGTGACGACGGCGCTGACGCTGGAGGAGCAACGGCAGGTGCGGGCGCTGCTGCTGACGCACCGGCATTACGATCACATCGCGGGGGTGGCGACGCTGGGGATGAACCGCGCAGGCACGGAGGCGGTGGCGGTGTTTGCGCCGGCGGAGGTGCTGGAGGAGCTGACGGCGCATGTGATCAACGGGACGCTGTATCCGCGCTTCGACGAGCGGACGTCGCTGGGGGAGGCGACGCTGGCGCTGACGGCGGTGGAGGCGCTGCGGGCGTTCGATGCCGCGGGCTATCGTGTGGTGGCGACGCCGGCGCCGCACGGCGTGCCTGCGGTGGGGTATCAGGTGACGGGGCCGGATGGAGCGTCGGTGTTCTACACCGGCGATACGATGGGCGGGCTGGATGCGGCGTGGGAGGCGGTGTCGCCGGACTTGCTGATTGCGGAGGTGACGCTGCCGAACCGGCTGCGAGGGACGTCGAAGCACATGGCGGCGGCGGACCTGGAGAGCGAGCTCGTGCGGTGCAAGGAGTTGAAGGGGGCGCTGCCGCGGGTGCTGGTGGTGCATATGACGCCGGCGCATGAAGAGGAGATTCGCCGCGAGGTGGCGATGGTGGGGCAGCGGCTGGGGGTGGATGTGGGGCTGGCGGAGGAGGGGATGACGGTGGAGGTGTTGCCGGGGCCGTCGAAGGGAGGAGTGTCGCCGGAGGCGGTGGAGGGGCTGCGGGCGGTGGTGGCGGCGGCGGAGCAGAAGGCGGCGCTGCGTATGTTGCGGGATTTGTCGGGCCAGTTTGCGGAGTGGGGGAGCGGGAGGCTGGGCACGGGGGAGCTGCGGCGGAGGATCGGGGATTTTCACGCGGCGACGCACCAGCCGGCAAGGATGAGCGCGCAGGAGTTGGTGCAGCGGGCGGCGCGTCTGTTGCATGGGGGGCAGATGGGGAAGGACGAGGTGCCGGAGGCGCTGCGGCGGGAGGTGGAGTTGCAAGGTGAGGTGTGGTACGGGGGGACGCATTAGAGGGGACGCGACAGTTCAGACGGGTTGACGCAGGATGCAGGCGGCTTTGCACAAAAACAGACGCTGGAAGAGTTGCTAACAGAAGGAGCGCGGATGTGCTGTGCCCTCACCCCAGCCCTCTCCCTTGAAGGGAGAGGGGGGTATTCTGTGCAACGCTCGTATAGGGTAAGGATTCAGGCATGAGGGATGCGGCGTTTATCTATGGGGACGAGGTGTCGCGGCATGTGCTGCGGGAGGATCACCCGATGCGGCCGAGCAGGCTGCGGTACACCTATGAGCTGTTGCAGGCGTATGGAGCGTTCGCAGGGTCGGCGCCGGTTCTGCCGCGGATGGCGACGGAGGAGGAGCTGCAACGGCATCACACGCAGGAGTATGTGGAGGCGGTGCGGTCGATCAGCCGCGGCGAGGGGAAGCATGTGCCGGAGCGGTACAACTTCAGCGAGGGTGGGGATAATCCGCCGTATCGCGGGATGTACGAGGCGGCGGCGCTTTCGGCAGGAGGGTCGCTCGTGGCGGCGGAGCTGGTGGCGGATGGGAAGGCGCGGGTAGCGTTCAACCCGAGCGGCGGGTTGCATCACGCGGCGAGGGACCACGCTTCCGGCTTTTGCATCTTCAACGATGCGGTGCTGGCGATTGAGTATCTGCGGCGGCGGGGAATGCGTGTGGCGTACGTGGACATAGATTGCCATCACGGGGATGGGGTGCAGGAGGCGTTTTACGAGACGGATGAGGTGCTGACGGTCTCGGTGCATGAATCGGGGCGATGGCTGTTTCCCGGCACAGGGGAGGTGGCGGAGATGGGGTGGGGGAGGGGGAGGGGGTTCGCGGTGAATGTGCCGCTGGGGCCGTACACCGGCGATGCGCTGTATGAGCGGGTGTTCGCCGAGGGGGTGCTGCCGGTGGTGCAGGCGTTCAAGCCGGATGTGATCGTGGGGCAGCTGGGGATGGACACGCACTTCAACGATCCGCTGACGCACATGGCGCTGACGGTGGAGGGGCATGCGCGGGTGGTGCGGACGCTTCATGGGCTGACGCCGCAATGGGTGGCGCTGGGAGGTGGCGGCTACGATATGTCGGCGGTGGCGCGGGGGTGGACGCTGGACTACGGGATCATGCTGGGGCGGGAGTGGCCGGATGCGATCCCCGCGGGGTACCGGGAGGAGTACGGGCTGGAGAGGCTGCGCGACGGCGGGACGCCCCAGGGTAAGGTGGGAACGGAGGCGCCGGCGGAGCGGGTGGCGGCGGAGACGCTGGAGGAGTTGCGGCGGACGGTGTTCCCGTTGCACGGCGTCCGCTAGGGGCGCGACAGGTTGGGATATTGCGGGAATGGCGATGGAAGGGTATTCTTTCCCGTGCGCCGGCATGACCGGCGCGAGACGTCTGCGAAGCAGGGATGCATAGGAGGCTACCATGCGGGAGTACCCACTGATTGATAGCGATGCGCACGTGTTGGAGCCGCCGGATTTGTGGAAGACGCGGCTGCCGAAGAAGTTCTTGGACCGCGCGCCGCACCAGGAGCATTTCCCGCAGGGCGATGCCTGGATTTTCGAGGGTGTGCCGGACCCGATCACGTTCGGCCATAACTCTCTGGGAGGCATGCCGGGCGGCCTGAAGCGGGAGCAGCGCAACGAGTGGGTTAGCTGGGAGAACACGCCAAAGGGGACGTGGGACGCGGCGGCGCGGTTGAAGGCGATGGACGAGGATGGTATCGGCGCGGCGGTGTTGTACCCCACGCCGCGCATCGGCAATGCTATCTCCTGGGACACGAAGGACCGCGAGTTTCACGTGGCGCTGTTTCAGGCGTACAACAATTATCTGGTGGACTTTTCCGCCATAGATCGGAACCGCCTGGGGGGGATCGCGATGACCCCCACGACCGGCATTGGGGATGCGGTGGCGGAACTGAAGCGCGTGAGCAAGCTGCCGGGCATCCGGGGCGTGGTGCTGACGCGATGGCCGAACGGCGGGCTGGAGATCACGGCGGAGGACGACCAGTTCTTCGCCGTGGCGGAGGCGGCGGACTTGACGGTGAATATCCATGTCTCCTTTGTGACGGAAGGGCCAGCGTCCAAGTCCAAGATGAAGGCGAGCGGCGACCTGCGGATGATGGACGCGCCGGGGCGGGCGCGCGACCTGATCTACAAAGGGGTGTTCGACCGCTTTCCCAAGCTGCGGGTGGCCTTTGTGGAGGTGGACTGCGGCTGGGTTCCGTACATCGCGGAGCAGATGGACGATCGCTTCCGGCGGATGGAGGATGGGGCGCGCCCGAAGATCAAGATGACGCCGAGCGCGTACTACAAGCGGAACTTGTTTTTCACGTACATCACGGACAGTTATGCGGTGGAGAACCGCCGTCGTATTGGGATTGACAATATGATGTGGTCGAGCGACTATCCGCACACGGGGACGGATTTTCCGCGTTCGTGGGATACGATCGAGAAGGACTTCAAGGGCGTGGCCGCGGATGAGAAGAAGCAGATTCTGCGGGGCAACGCGGCGCGGCTGTACAAGCTGGGCGTGGTGAAGTAGCGCGGGGTGACGGCAGGGACGAAACGATGGTTGAGGAGGGGGCCCTGAAGGGCCCCCTCTGTTTTTGCCGGCAGGGGTGGAGGCGGAAACGCGTGCTATAATCCGACGCCAAAGAAAAGAAGAGAAAAGAATGGAAGCAGCGAACGGGGTCTCGTGGATCTAAAAGACGTGCTTCAACAGGTGCCCGGGGCGCAGCGCCGGTTTGTGTACTATCTGGAGTCGCAAGGGTATATTCAGCCGAAGAAGCTGCCCAAGCAAAAAATCGCGCGGCGGGAGTATTCCGAGCGCGATTTGCAGGTGATCCGCGAGACGTGGAGATACTATCATCGCGGCTTTTCCCTGCATACGGCGTATGAGCTGGGGGTGCAGCGGGAGCGGGTGATTTGCTATGTGGGGTTCTGGGCGCCGAAGGACCGGATCAGGGAGGCGGTGGCGCGGCTGCAGGAGGTGCCGGAGGTGGTGGAGGTGGCGGCGGTGTATGCGGACACGATGAATATACTGGTGAAGACGTCCACGGGACAGGTGGCTGACTTGTACACCGCGCTTTCGCCGGTGCTGGCGCAGGAGGGCGTGACGGGTATGCCGGGGGTGTGGCATGTGACCGGCCGGTATGAGCGGCGGGGGAAGCGTAAAGGTAAGGGAGGGAAGAGCGGTATGATGGCGTATCTTTTGCTGAAGGTGCCGGGGAAGGATGTCCACGAGTTTCTCGATGCGCTGAAGAAGATGCCGGAGATGCTGGAGATCGGCACGGTGTACGGGGAATCGGACGTGATTGCGCGGGTGGAGACGGCGGACCAGGAGGCGCTGGACGAGCTGGTGATGGAGCGGCTGCACGGGCTGGCGGCGGTCGAGACGACGCGGACGTACATTGTGATTTCGAACATGTACTGGGCGCGGGATGGGAAGTAGGGGCGCTAGGGGGGCAGGGTGGCGAGGCCGGCCATCATGGTGTCGCTTTTGGGGATGTCGAATTGGTGGGAGCAGCGGTAGATCCATGTGATACGGCCAGCGGGGGTGATACGGCCCGTGGGGGCGATGAGGACGGCGGAGGGGTGGGCCATGCGCCAGGCATCGTAGGAGATGAGGTTGTAGACGCCGCAGGCTTGGAGGACGGAGCGGTCGGCGTCCACGAGCCAGGGAAAGGGCAAGGGGTTCTGGGCGAGCCAGCGGCGGACGGCGCCGGCGTCTTGGCCGGAGACGACGGCGATGCGGACGTTTCGTTCAACGTAGCGGGGGTGATCGCGCAGGACCTGCGCGAGCCAGCGGCGGCAGTTGGGTCAGAAGGCGCCGCGAAGAAAGAGGAGGAGGACGGGGCCTGAGGCGAGGGTCGCGGCGAGGTGAAAGGGCGCGCCGTCAGTGGCGGCGAGGGTGAAGTCTGGGGTGGGGTCGCCAACGTGCAGGGTTGTGGTGTGGTCGCGGGGCATGGGGTTATGGTGGGACTGCGGCGCGGCGGATGCAAGGGGCGGCGCAGGGAGGGAAGGTGGTGTGAGGGCGCATGACCGGCAGGTCCAAGAATCAGGGTCTGGGAGATGGCGGCAGGGGAGGCGGGCGCTTAGCGGGCGGCGCGGCAATCGGTGCGTTTGGGGAGGTCAATATCCAGCATGGCGTGGGCACGGTCGCTGACGCCGGCGGCGACGCAGTCCATGAGGGCGGTGTAGAGGGCGCGGGAGACGAGTTTGAACTCGAGCTTGTCCTGGGGGTCCTGTCGCGCGACTTGGTCGCGCTTGAGGGCGAGCGCGGCGAGGCGGTCGAGGAAATGCTCCTGGAGAGGGGTGATCTGGGCAGCACGGGCCGAGGGACGAGTGGCGGTCTTGGCTGCTTGCTCGGATGGGCTCATGCTGGACCTCCCAGATGTAGTGTCGGCGATGCTCGCGCTGCCGCGGATGCCTGTAGCCTGTGTAGCAGGAGCATAATGGGAGAAAGTGTACACCATCTAGTCAAGAGGTCAAGAGTGTGCGCTATATCTTGTAGATAATTTTCTTCGCAGGCGAGAAGGGCGCAGGGTTGACAGGCTGCATACGCTAGGGCAGGATGCGGCTGGGTAAGAATACGTCGCCGCGGGAGCGCGGCATGGAGGAGTGCGATGCGCAGGTACAAGCTGATTTCCGCGGATGGGCATGTGAATGAGCCTCCTGATATTTGGACGCACCGCATGCCGAAAAAGTTCCAGGATCGCGCGCCGCGGATGGAGCGGATGGCGGAGGGACATGCGTGGGTATTTGAGGGGTACGGGGGGCCGATCAACTTTGGGCTGAACGCTTGCGCGGGGTTGCCGGTGGAGCAGGCCAAGCCCTGGATTTTTTGGGAGGAGGTACCGGCGCGGTCGTATCAGGGGAAGGCGCGGGCGGAGGCGCTGGAGCAGGGAGGGATAGACGCTGAACTGCTGTACGCCACGCCGCGGATCGCGGTGGGGATGCTGGCGGCGGTGAAGGACCCGGAGTTTCACATCGCCACGGTGCGGGGGTATAACGATTGGCTTTCCGATCTGTGCAGCCAGGCGCCGGGCAGGCTGTTTGGCCTGGCGCTGATGCCCGCGGTGGGGGTGGATGCCGCGGTGGCGGAGTTGCAACGGGCGATGCGGCTGCCAGGGATGAAGTCGCCGTACATCGGGCGGTGGCCCAACGGCGGGCCTACGCTGACAGCGGAGGACGATCGCTTTTGGGCGGCGGCCTCGGAACTGGGCGTGCCGGTGAGCGTGCACGTGACCTTGATCGAGAATACATCGGGGGACAGCGATCCGAATCGCACGCGGCTGGGCTCGCGCGGGGAGTTCCGGGGGCTGGGGGGAGGGACGTCCGCCAATTGCCTGGAGATGATCTACGGCGGGGTGTTCGACCGCTACCCGAATCTGCGGATCGTGTTCGCCGAGTGTGAGTCGGGGTGGGTGGCGTGCGCCAAGCAGACGTTCGACGACCGCTTCGCGCGGCACGCGAAAATTCGGGCGATGGTGCGGGAGAAGCCGAGCCATTACTTCGATCGCAACATTTTCACGACGTTTGTGCTGGACCGCTTCGCCATCGTGAACCGGCAGTATGTGGGGCTGAGCCAGATGATGTGGAGCAACGACCTGTTCCACATCGTGTGCGAGTGGCCCAACGATTTAAAGGCGATCGAGCGAGACTTTGCCGGGGTGCCGGAAGGGGAGAAGCAGCAGTTGCTCGCGGGGAATGCGGCGCGGGTGTATAAGCTGGGCGACGGCTTTTAGCCAAATAGCGGGCAGCGCAGGTAGTGGGGTCGGCGAGCGATTTTCACCGGGCAGCACAGGTATATCGCAGGGGAGAAGGAGCAGTATGAAGAAGATACAGCATAAGCCGTCGTTGGGGAACATGATCGCGCCGATGGATAAGACGGGGGAGCGGTTCAATGAGGCAGCGTACCGCCGCCACATCCGCTATATGTCTGACGGCGGCACGGGGGTGTTTGTGGGCGGGCCGCACGCGACGGAGTTCGTGAACATGGACCGGGAGGAGCGGCGCAAGCTGTGGGAGATCGCGGTGGACGAGAACCGGGGGAAGGCGCCGATCTATGCGATCGTGTTCGGGCCGGGGTCAACCACGGAGCTGGTCAAGTTGTTCAAGCTGGCGAAGGCAATAGGGTTTGATGGGGCGCAGCTGTATCCCGCGGCGCAGGACGGGCACGGGAACGACGGTATCTTTCTGCATGAGGCGGAGCGGTATTTCCGCGATGTGCTGGAGGCGACGCCGGGCTTTGCGATGTTTCTCTGCGGCTATCACGGCGGCGAGGTGATCGACGGGCCGAATAAGCAGGTGACGCCGGAGATGCTGCGGAAGCTGGTGGACGACTACCCGCACATTGCGGGGGTGACGGTGAACCCGCCGAATGATGCGGGGATCAAGCTGTTTCTCGCGGCGATTGACGGCAAGAAGCCGGTGCGTATGGCGGGGGCGCTGGACTGGTACCAGAAGATGGAGCTGGGGGTGCATGGGTTCCACAGCATCCAGCAGTCCATCGCGCCGAAGCTGTGCAGCAGCATGATGGAGTCGTTTCTCGCGGGAGACAAGAAGAAGGCGAAGGCGCTGTCCCAGCGCATCAAGGCGCTGAATGAGATTATTCATACGCCGCGGTATTACTACCCGCGTTCCATCAAGCATGTGCTGAATCACTTGGGGTTCAGCGTGGGTGGCATCCGGCGGCCGTACATGGGGCTGAGCGAGGCGATGCAGCGGGAGATCGAGCAGCGGATGGATGCGATGCACCTGGAGGATATCGAGGATTTGCCGAAGAAGGCGAAAAGGAAATAGGGAGCGCGGCATGGCACACCTGCGACAAGTGACGGCGATCATCGAGCGGGAGGGCGATGGCTACGTGGCGCTGTGCCCTGAGCTGGATATCGCCAGCCAGGCAGATACGGTGGATGGGGCGCGGAGGAACTTGCAGGAAGCGGTGACCCTATTTTTCGAGACGGCGAGCGCGACGGAAATCGCCGAACGGTTCCATCCGAAAGTGTATGTGACGCAGCTTGAGGTTGAGATTGGGTAGGCTTCGCGTTCTTTCGGGACGAGAGGTGTGTGAGATTTTGCGGGGTGAGGGATTCGCTGAGGTAAGGCACCGGGGGAGCCATGTTGTGATGCAGAAACGGACGCCGTAGAGCACGATCACCGTGCCGGTGCCGGACCACAAGGAACTGCGCGCAGGTACACTGTTGGCGATTATCCGCCAGTCCCGAGCAGAGCGGCATCGCTTCGAAGAGATAGAGTAGGTTCGCCGGGGCGGCGACTAGACTTCGCGGAACTGGCCTTCGACGGTGTCGCCGCCGTCCTTGGGGCCTTTGCCGGCGTCAGGCGGGGGTTGCTCGCCCGGCGCTTGGCCGGAGGGCTGGCCGGGGGCGCCTGGCTGCTGGCTGTAGACGCGCTGGCCGACGGCGACGAGGGCCTCCTGGAGTTCATCGAGCGCTGACTTGATGTTGCCGCTAGACTGGAGGGCGGAGCGGAGCGCGGCGATCTTGCCCTCCACGGTCTGCTTGAGGTCGTCAGGGATGTGGGCAGCCTGGTCCTTGAGCAGCTTCTCCGCGTTGTAGGCGGCGCTGTCCGCCTGGTTGCGCAGCTCTATCTCTTCCCGCTTGCGCTTGTCGTCTTCCGCGTGGGACGCGGCGTCCTTGACGAGGCGCTC
The DNA here is from genome assembly GCA_009693015.1 of Dehalococcoidia bacterium. Taxonomy (GTDB): domain Bacteria; phylum Chloroflexota; class Dehalococcoidia; order SHYB01; family SHYB01; genus SHYB01. Next base: position 13,547 of record SHYB01000027.1, on the reverse strand, counting down.
CACTTCTGGCTTTTCCAGGCCGGAGGAGGGTTGGATGGCGATTTTTTGCTGCTTGCCGGTGCCCTTATCGCGGGCGGAGACTTCCAGGATGCCGTTGGCGTTGATGTCAAAGGTCACTTCGATCTGGGGGATGCCGCGCGGCGCGGGGAGGATGCCGTCCAGGATGAAGCGGCCGATGGACTTGTTGTCCCGCGCCTGGGTGCGCTCGCCCTGGAGGACGTGGATTTCCACCTGGGTCTGGCCTTCGCTCGCCGTGGAGAAGGTCTCCGCCTTGGAGGTGGGGATGGTGGTGTTGCGGGGGATGAGCGGCGTGAGGACACCGCCGAGGGTCTCCAGGCCGAGGGTGAGTGGGGTCACGTCGAGGAGGAGGATATCGCGGACTTCGCCGGTGAGGACGGCGGCCTGGATGGCGGCGCCGACGGCGACAACTTCATCAGGGTTGACGCCGCGATGGGGGTCTTTGCCGAAGAAATCCTTGACCTTCTGGATGACGAGGGGCATGCGCGTCTGTCCGCCGACCATGACGATCTCTTGGATTTCCTTGGTGGTGAGTTTGGCGTCCTGGAGGGCCTGGCGGACGGGGCCGAAGCTGTTTTCCACGAGATCGCCGACGAGCTGCTCCAGCTTGGCGCGGGTGAAGTTGACGACGAGGTGCTTGGGGCCGGTGGCATCGGCGGTGATGAAGGGCAGGTTGACCTCTGTCTGCTGCGTGGTGGAGAGCTCGATCTTGGCCTTCTCCGCAGCCTCCTTGAGGCGCTGGAGGGCGAGGCGGTCCTGCTTGAGGTCTATGACTTGCTCTTTTTTGAACTCTGCGGCGAGCCAGTCCACGATGCGCTGATCGAAGTCGTCGCCGCCGAGGTGGGTGTCGCCGTTGGTGGACTTGACTTCAAAGACGCCATCGCCGATGTGGAGGATGGAGATGTCAAAGGTGCCGCCGCCGAGGTCGTAGACGGCGATGACCTCGTCCTTTTTCTTGTCCAGGCCGTAGGCGAGGGCGGAGGCGGTAGGCTCGTTGATGATGCGGAGCACTTCGAGGCCGGCGATCTGGCCGGCGTCCTTGGTGGCCTGGCGCTGCGAGTCGTTGAAGTAGGCGGGGACGGTGATGACGGCCTGGGTGATCTTTTCGCCCAGTTTGGCCTCGGCGTCTTCCTTGAGCTTGCGGAGGATGGCGGCGGAGACCTCCGGGGGGGACATCGCTTTGCCGCTGAGCATGACGTGGGCGTCGCCGTTGGGGGCTTTGACCACCTTGTAGGGGGCGGACTTGGCGTCGCGCTGGGCGGCGGGGTCTTCAAACTTGCGGCCCATGTAGCGCTTGATTGAGTAGATGGTGTTCTCCGGGTTGGTGATGGCCTGGCGCTTGGCGACCTGGCCGACGTAGCGCTCGCCGGTCTTGGGGTTGACGGCGACGACGGAGGGCGTGGTGCGCGCGCCTTCGGCGTTCTCAATGACGGTGGGTTCGCCGGCTTCGACGATAGCTATGCAGGAGTTGGTGGTGCCGAGGTCAATGCCGAGTACTTTTGCCATGGACGATCTTCCTCCTGGGCGCGCCGCGCGGGGCGGGCCCGTGATGTGCTGGGTTAGCGGACGGTGATGCGCGTGGGATGATCGCGCCTGGAGGCGCCCTCCCGGGGTTCATCCTTGTTCACGATAATGCCGAGGTCGAAGAGGATGCGGTCGAGGGCGGCGATGGTGCGCTCCTTCTGGGCGGCGGAGGCGTCGGCGTGGTCCACGCTTTCACGGGTAGCGAGAAGGCGCTTGGTGAGTTTGAGGGCAAGCTCGATGCCGGCGAGGTTGAGGCCAAGGTCTTCCACGAGGTACTTGATGAGGCGGAGCTGGGCGATGTCATGCTCCGAGTAGAGGCGCAGCGTGCCGAGGCGCGGCGGCTCGATGAAGCCGGCGCGTTCGTACTTGCGCAGGGTCTGCGGATGCATGTCCAGAATCTGCGCGGCGACGCTGATGATGTACAGGCCCTGGGTCCGTCTGCCTTGCATAGTGCGCCTCGCTTGCGGGGCTGTGCCCGCTGGGTGGGATTATGCCATGACGGGGAGGGCATCGTCAAGTGGCATATCAGTCTGATGACATGTGAACACGAAGAAGACTTGATATGAAATGTGTCAAGTTGTATGGTCTCTGCCGGACAATGCCGCGGGGCGGGCTGCCGATGCGCAGCGCCGCGCACTGCACCGGGAGGTGTGGGAAGGGGAGAGTCCGCGGCCGGTGCTATAAGCCGCGGAACGCCGGCGAGGTGAAGGCATAGGCGGGATGCGGGCATGGCGTGCTGAGGCTCCGCGTGCCGAAGGGGATGGAGGCAAAGGCACGGCAGATCACGATCACCCAGAGGAAGCAGGCGGATGGCAACAGGAGAGGATTGGGGGATTGACAGGGCAGGAAGGGGAAGATACAATCATAAATAAGGTTTTGAACTAAGTTTAATAAATTGGGCTGGTTCATAGCCGTCAGGCTTCGGTTAGGCGCAGCGGAACCTGATGGGCAAGTGCAAGGGATGCCGGGTGGGAGTTGAGGTTCCGCCGGGGCAGTTGGGGCGTCTAAGGGTTGGAATAGCCTGAGGCGAAAGCAACGTCGCAGGGAAGGAAGGGGAGAGCGATGCTGTATTTGAAGGGTTGCCCCAAGTGCCGCGGCGATATGTATCTGGAGAAGGACTCCTACGGGGTGTTCCGGCAGTGCTTGCAGTGCGGCATGGTGCAGGATGCGACTGCGGCGGTGAAGACGGCGGCGGTGGGACTGCGCGCGAGCAAGGCGGCGGTGGCGTAAGAGGTGATCCGGCGGGCTGATCTAAGGCGGGGCGCCGTGGGCGTCCCGCCTTTTTTGTTGTGCGGAAAAGGTCTCTTGTTTTGCCGGAGAGGTCTGTATACTGGATATCTTGCGCGGCACGCGCGGGCGGAAGTCGCGCCGCATGATTTTGCGCAGCTTGCGCGGCATGAAGCCGCACCGCATGATACGGCGAGTAGCCGGCAGCGAGGGATGGCGTGACGAGCGAGGGATCAACACAGGAGCAGGAGATCGAGGCGCTTGCTGTCCCCTCTCCGCTGGAGCAGGTGAAAGACTTGCTGGAGGAGGAGCAAGGGGAGGAGGCGGCGCGGATCGTGGGGGGGCTGCGCGAGGCGGACGCGGCAGCGTTGCTGGCGGCGCTGGGCAAGTCGGCGCGGGTGGAGATCGTGCGGCGGACGCCTGCGGTGTTCGCGGGGCAGGTGCTGAATCACCTTGACCGGGACGATGCGGTGACGCTGGGGCGGGATATGGGAGCGCAGGAGCTTGCGGCGATCTTGGACCACGCCAGCCCGGACGTGTCCGCGGATGTGATCCACGGGCTGTCCAAGGAAGCGGCGTATGGGGTGATTGCGGCGATGGCGCACGCGGAGCGGGTGACGCCGCTGCTATCGTATGGCGACGATACGGCAGGCGGGCTGATGGTGCCGGAGACGGTGTCGCTACGGGAGTGGATGACGGCGGACGAGGCGCTGGCGGCGCTGCGGGAATCGAGGCAGGCGGAGTATCGTTCGCGGCTGCTGTTCGTGCTGGACCGTGGGCGGCTGCTGGTGGGGATCGTGGACCTGTGGAGGCTGGTGCAGGCGCCGCCGCGGGCGGTGGTGCGGGATTTGATGGATGCGGACGTGGTGACGGTGCGTGCGGAGACGGACCAGGAGGAGTGCGCGCGGGTGATGGCGCGTTACAACCTGTTGCAGTTGCCGGTGGTGGACGCGCAACGGCGGGTGCTGGGGGTGATTCTGGCGGAGGACATCATTGACGTGGTGCAGGAGGAGGCCACGGAGGATATTCTGCGGCTGCTGCGCATCGGCCCGATGGGGCGGCTGCTGTCACCGCTGCGCCGGCCGATGTTGGTGCGGGTGCCGTGGCTGGCGATCAACCTAGGAACGGTGTTTCTGGCGGCGTCGGTGATCAATATTTTCGAGTCTACGATTGCCAAGGCGGCGGTGATCGCGGTGTTTCTGCCGATGGTGGCGAGCCAGGGCGGGGTGGCGGGGATGCAGACGCTGGCGCTGGTGACGCGGGGGATCACGCTGGGGGAGGTGCGGCGGAAGGAGGCGCGGCGCGTGCTGTTGAAGGAGGCGGGGATGGGGGCGGTGAACGGGGCGGTGACGGGAGCGCTGGCGGGGGGCGCCGCGCTGCTATGGAAGGACGATTGGAAGCTGGGGCTGGTGGTGGGGGTGGCGATGATCCTGAATCTGATAACGGCGGGCATATTCGGCGCGCTGATCCCGATTATGTTGCGGGCGGCGCGGCTGGACCCCGCGTTGGGGTCGGCGGTGGTGCTGACGACGGTGACGGACATCGCCGGTTTTGGGATTGTGCTGCTGCTGGCGTCGCTGTATCTGGTGTAAGGCGCGGGGGCGCGCAGTGGCGGCACGGGATGTGCGGCGCGGCGCGCGCGCGCCTACTCGGAGAAGCGCTCTTCACGCCAGGGGTCGGCGTCGTTGTGGTAGCCGTGCATTTCCCAGAAGCCGGGACGATCGTGGGCGAGGTATTCGATGCCGCGCACCCACTTGGCGCTTTTCCAGGCGTAGCGCTTGGGGACGATGAGCCGCAGGGGCCAGCCGTGCTCGGGGGCAAGATTGGCGTCGTCATGCTTGGTGGCGAGGAGGACGTCGTCGTCCAGGAGCGTGGCGAGGGGGAGGTTGGTGGTGTAGCCGCCATCGCAGTGGATGAGGGCGTGGCGGGCCTCCGGCAGCGGAGGGGCGAGCTTGACGATCTCATTGATGGAGACGCCTTCCCAGCGGTTGCCCAGACGGCTCCACTGGGTGACGCAGTGAAAATCGGCGGTGAGCTGGATGCGGGGGAGGGCTTGGAATTGGGGATAGGTGAGGGTGACGGGTGCGGCGACGAGGCCGAAGAGGCGAAAGGTCCAGGTCTTGGGGTCAAAGGCGGGGGTGGCGCCGTAGGTGAGGACGGGGAACTTTTCCGTGACGAACTGGCCGGGGGGCACGTTGCGCTGTTGCGACATGGCAGGCTCCTGGGAGGGGGGCTGCGGGAGAGGACGGAGGCATTGTACCACTCGGCTGCCGGCAGGCTTGTTTCTAAAGTCCTGCACGGCACTTGAAGGTGAGAAAGAGCCGCGTGGCGGGTGGGGTGCAGGGAGGGGAGCGGCGGCGGCGCGGGGGCGAAGGACCGGCAGGGCCACGAATCAGCGCCGCGGGGATGGGGGACGGAGGGAGGCGGTGGGCGAGGGGGAAGGGGAGGGCGGCGCTAGCCGCTCCAGGCTTCGGGGGCGATGAGGGGGACGAAGCGGCAGGGGCCGAGGTTTCTGGTGATGGGGTTGCCGTCCTGGTTGTGGATGAGGAGGAGGTCCTGGCCTCCGTGGGGGCCGACGGGGATGACCATGCGTCCGCCGGGGGCGAGCTGGCGCAACAAGGCTTGGGGAACACGGGGGCTGCCCGCGGTGACGATGATGGCGTCATAGGGGGCTTCCTGAGGCCAGCCGAGGCCGGCGGGGGTGTGATGCACCTCCACGTTGGCGATGCCGAGAGCGGCGAGGAGCCCCTGCGCGTGCTGCGCCAGGCCGGCGATGCGCTCCACGGTGACGACGCGGGCGGCGAGGTGGGAGAGGACGGCGGCCTGGTAGCCGCTGCCTGTGCCGATTTCCAGCACCTTTTCCGTGCCGCGCAAATCGAGGGCGGCGGTCATCATGGCGACGATGTGCGGTTGGGAGATGGTTTGGCCTTCAGCGATGGGCAAGGCTTCGTCATCATAGGCAAACTGGCGATAGGCTTCGGGGACGAAGCGTTCACGGGGAACGCGCTCCATGGCTTGGATGACGCGCTCGTTGGGGACGGCGCGCCGGAGGGCGGCGAAGAGGGCGGCGCGCCGCACGGCGAGGCTGCTGGGACGCTGGAGGGGGACGCCGGAGGCGAGGGCATCCTCCAGCGGAGGGGGAAGCTCGCCGCCGGTGTCAGGATCGCCGTAGAGGATGCGCCATCGTTGCATAGGCTGCCTCCCGTATGTTCACTATACACCGCAGCGTGAGCGAACCTGGGTGATCCCAGCTTGGTTGGTTGTTCCGGATTGCCCCAGTGACGATAGCAATTGGGCGGATGCCTCCGGCCATCGAAGGGCGCGGTGCGATGTGGCGGAGAATCGGGGGCAGCATGCGTGTTGACTTTCACAATCTACAGGAGTAGTCTAGGCGCTGCCTTGATGAACTATCGCACAAAATTGTAGATTTACCGAGATTTTTTGACTACTGCACCGTCCGTGGAAACGAAGTGGCTCTCGCTGGGTCGCGCGTGCGAAATCCTTGGGGTGAACGAGAGCACGCTGCGGCAGTGGGCCAACGCGGGGCGGGTGCGGACGTTCCGCACGCCGGGAGGGCACCGGCGGTTCTCTCGCGATGACTTGCAGGCGATGCTGAAGCCGGGTGGGCCGGTGCGACCGGGGCAAGCAGGGCAGCAGGAGGCCTGGCCGGAGGCGGCGCTGGAGGGAATGCGGCGGCGGCTGCACCATCGCAACAGCGAGGCGCCGGCGTGGGCGGAGCGGTGGGATGAGGAGGGGAAGCTGCGGATGCGCGTGCTGGGGCGCAGGCTGGTGCAACTGGCGGGAGAGTATCTGACGCAGAAGCGGCGGCGGGGGGAGATGGAGGAGGAGGCGCGGTTCCTGGGGCGGGAGTACGGCCGGGAGCTGGCGAGCCGCAAGGTGCGGCTGCCGGATGCGGTGCATGCGTTCCTGTATTTTCGCAACATGCTGCATGAGGCGCTGGGCGGCGTCGCTGACGGACGAGGGGCAGGGGACCCGCGCCAGGAGATTATGGCGCTGGAAGACCAGGTGCTGTTCGGTATCGCCGAAGCGTATGAGCTAGCAGAGAGGACGGCCCGTCCATGACCAGGGATGCGGTGATTGAGCGACCGGAGGAGCAGGAGGAGGTCGCCGAGTTCGACCTGATGGACAAGCAAATCCTCAACGTTATTCAATCGGCGTTTCCCATGGTGGAGCGTCCCTACGCGGCGCTGGCGGCACAGTTGGGGCTGAGCGAAGACGAGATGATGCGGCGGCTGGTGGAGCTGCGGCGGAAGAATGTGGTGCGGCAGATTGGGGGGATTTTCGATACGCGGCGGCTGGGGTACAAGAGCAGCCTGGTGGCGATGCAATTCCCGGCGGGCAAGGTGGCGGCGGGGGCGCGGGTGGTGAACGAGCACCCCGGGGTGAGCCACAATTACGAGCGGAACCACGCCTATAACCTGTGGTTTACCGTGGCGGTGCCGCCGAACAGCACCATCGAGGAGACGGTGGCGCGGATGGCGGAGCGTGCGAAGCCGATTTGCTACCGCATTCTGCCGACGCTGCGATTTTTCAAGGTGGGGGTGAACTTCGATATGGTCAGCGGCGAGGGGAACTCCAACAAAGAGGTGATCGGCAAGGCGCCGGGCACGGAGCGCTCCGCGGTGCCGCTGACGGACGAGGACATTCGCGTCATTCGCGAGGTGCAGGAGGACCTGGAGCTTCTTCCAGAGCCGTTCGCGCCGATGGCGGAGCGGCTGGGGATGAGCCAGCAGGAGATGTTCGCCAAGTGCCGGGTGTTGGAGGAGAAGGGGCTGATGCGGCGGTACAGTGCGGTGTTGCACCATCGGCGCGCGGGGTTCCGGGCGAACGCGATGGCGGTGTGGCGCGTGCCGCCGGAGCGGGCGCTGGAGGCGGGGCTGAAGATGGCGGAGTCGCGGTGGGTGAGCCACTGCTATGAGCGGCCGACGTACGAGGACTGGCCGTATTCGCACTTCACCATGCTGCATGCGAGATCACGGGAAGAATGCGATGCGCTGGCGCGGGATATTTCAAAGGAGTCGGGGATCAGCGAGTACCTGATGCTGTACAGCACGCGGGAGTACAAGAAGACGCGGGTGAGGTACTTTGATGCCTAGCGTGCAGGGGCCTGACAAGAAGGGGACGGCGTATTACCCGGCGTTTCTGCAGCTGGCGGGCCGCCCCTGCGTGGTGATCGGCGCGGGGGAGGTGGCGGAGCGGAAGGCGGCGGCGCTGCTGGAGGCGGGGGCGAAGGTGACGGTGGTGAGCCCAGAGGCGACGGCGGAGGTGGAGCGCCTGGCGGCAGCGGGGACGGTGCGCTGGGAGCGGCGGAACTATCGCCGCGGGGACCTGGCGGGGGCGTGGCTGGCGATCGCGGCGACGGACGACGCGGCGGCGCAGCAGGCGATCTTCGCCGAGGCGGAGCAGGCGCGGGTATTTTGCAACGTGGTGGATGTGACGGAGCGGTGCAGCTTCATTGCTCCCGCGGTGGCGCAGAAGGGTGATCTGACGCTGGCGATCTCCACGGGCGGGAAGAGCCCGGCGGTGGCGCGGCGGCTGCGGGAGGAGCTTCAGCAGGAGGTGCTCCCGGGGTATGCCGCGCTGCTGGAGATCGCGGGCGAGGTGCGGGACGAAATGAAGCGGGAGGGCGTGCGGGCAACGCCGGAGCAGTGGCAGACGGCGCTGGGGGGCGAAGCGATGGCGCTGGCGCGGCGGGGGATGCGGTTGCAGGCGAAGGATGCGCTGCTGGGGGCGCTGCGCCGGGAGGCGGCGGGTCGCACGGCCATTGTCGGATCGTAACAGGGGCACATCGTAAAAGAACACGGCAGGGGACACGCGTGGAAATATTTGCGATAGGGATCAATCACACGACGGCGCCGGTGGCGGTGCGGGAGCGGCTGGCGCTAGCAGGGGATGCGCTGCAGGATGCGCTGGCGGCGCTGGGCGCCGTGGCCCAGGAGGGAGCGATACTTTCCACATGCAACCGGACGGAAGTGTATGGGTGCGCGGCGCGGGCGGAGGATGGCCTGGAGCGTGCGGCGGCATATCTATCTAGGCAGCACGGCATCGCGGAAGCGGAGCTGGCGCCGTATCTGTACCGGCACGGCGGCGAGGCCGCGGTGCGGCATCTGTTCGCCGTGGCGTGCGGCATCGATTCGATGATTCTGGGAGAGACGGAGATCATGGGGCAGGTGCGGGAGTCGCTGGTAGCAGCGGCGGAAGCGGGCCGGGTGGACACGACGCTGTCACGCCTGTTCCATCACGCGCTGCGCACGGGACGGCGGGCGCGGGTGCAGACGGGGATCAGCCGTCACGCGCTGTCGGTGAGCTACGCGGGCGTGCAGATGGCGAAGCAGGTGTTCGGCGGGCTGGAGCAGTGCCGCGTGCTGGTGATCAGCGCGGGGGAGGCCGGCAAGCTATCGGCAAAGGGGTTGCGCGATTCCGGTGCGGCGGAGATCGGGGTGGCGAACCGGACGCCGGAGCGTGCGGCGGCGCTGGCGAAGGAGCTGGGGGGATATGCCGTGCCGTTCGAGGAGATCGGCGTGCGGCTTGCAGAGTACGACATCGTGATCAGCGCGACGGCGGCGCCGCGGCTGGTGCTGGAGGCAGAGACGGTGCGCCAGGCGATGGCGCAGCGGCAGGAGCGTCCGCTGTGCCTGATCGACATGGCCGTGCCGCGCGACGTGGACCCGGCGAGCAGGCTGATACCCGGCGTGCATGTGTACGATATTGACGACCTGGAGGCGGTATCGCTGGCGAACCGCGCGCAGCGGCAGAAGGAAGTTGCCAAGGTGCAGCGGATCATTGACGAGGAGGCCGGACGCTTCATGGATTGGGCGCACGGGCTGCATGCGGTGCCGGTGATTAAGGCGATGCAGCAGCGGGCGGAGGAGATCCGCACGCGCGAGCTGGAGCGGACGCTAGGGCGCATGAAGCATTTATCGGCGGAAGACAGGGAGCGCATTACGCTGATGACGGAGGCGCTATCGCGAAAGCTGCTGCACGATCCCATCGTGGTGCTGAAGGCGCGGGGGCAGCGGCAAGGGTATCTGGAAGCGGCGCGGGAGCTGTTCCGGCTGGACGGCGACGTGACCAAGGGCTAGCGGGCTGTGCGCCTGGTACTAGGGACGCGGGGAAGTCCCCTGGCGCTGGGGCAGACGGAGCAGATAGCGGGCCTACTGCGGAAGAGGCGCCCTGCGCTGGAGATCGAGATCCGGGTGGTGCAGACGAGCGGCGACGAGCAGAGCGCCGCGCCGCTGGCATCGCTGCCGCGGGGGGTGTTTGCCAAGGAGCTGGAGCAGGCGCTGTTGCGCGGGGAGATTGACGCGGCGGTGCATAGCTTCAAGGACTTGCCCACCGATCTGGACGCGGGGCTGGCGATTGCCGCGATTACGCTGCGGGAGGACGCGCGGGATGTGCTAGTGGCGCCGGGGTATGCGTCGCTGGAGGCGCTGCCGCAGGGGGCGCGGCTGGGGACGAGCAGCCCCAGACGCACGGCGCAGTTGCGGGCGTATCGCCGCGACCTGGTGGTGGTGGCGGTGCGGGGCAACGTGGGCACGCGCATCCGCAAGGCGGGGGACGGGGGGCTGGACGGGGTGGTACTGGCGGCGGCGGGAGTGCACCGGCTGGGTCTGCGCCAGGCGATTTCCGCGTATCTCGATCCGGATATCTGCACGCCGGAGGCGGGGCAGGGCGCGCTGGCGGTGGAGGTGCGCGAGCAGGATGCGCGGACGCGGGATCTGGTGTCCGCGGCGGATGATGGACCAACGCGGGCGGCGGTGACGGCGGAGGTGGCGGTGCTGCGGGCGCTGGGGGGCGGGTGCAAGACGCCTATCGGCAGTTACGCCGAGCGGCATGGCACGTGGCTGCTGCTGCGGGGGATGGTGGCGGATGCGGCGGGGGAGGAGGTGCTGCGGGCGCGCCTGGAGGGGGAGGCGTCCGCGCCGGAGGCGCTGGGCGCGGCGCTGGCGGAACGGCTGCGGGCGATGGGCGCGATGCGATTGCTGGACCCGGAGCAGCCATGAGCGCAACGATCGGCACGGGGCACGGGGCGATTGCTGGAGCAGGAGGGCGTATGAGCGCAACAGTCGGCACGGTGTATCTGGTGGGCGCTGGGCCGGGCGATCCTGGCTTGCTGACGGTGAAGGGGCTGGCCTGCCTGCAAAAAGCGCAGGTGGTGGTGTACGACCGGCTGGTGAGTCCTCGCGTGCTGGCGCATGCGCCGCAACAGGCGGAGCGCATCTATGCGGGGAAAAGCGCGGCGGGCCACGAGATGGAGCAGGAGGAGATCAACGCGCTGCTGGCGGCGAAGGCCAAGGAAGGGAAGGTGGTGGTGCGCCTGAAAGGCGGCGACCCGTTTGTGTTTGGGCGGGGCGGGGAGGAGGCGGAGCGGCTGGCGGGCGAAGGCGTGCCGTTCGAGATCGTGCCGGGGGTGAGTTCGGCGATTGCGGCGGCGGCGTATGCGGGGATTCCGGTGACGCACCGCGATGCGTCGTCGTCGTTCGCGGTGATCACGGGGAGGGAGGACCCCGGGAAGGCGTGGACGCGGATTCACTGGGACAAGCTGGCGGGCGGGGTGGGAACGCTGGTGGTGCTGATGGGGGTGGAAACGCTGCCGGAGACGGTGGCGAAGCTGCGGGAGCACGGGATGGCTTCGCATACGCCCGCGGCGGTGATCGGCTGGGGGACATGGCCCAAGCAGCGGACGGCGGTGGGGACGCTGGCGGATATTGTTGCGAAAACAAAGGATGCGGGGATCGGCGCGCCTGCGGTGACAGTGATCGGGGAGGTGGTGCGGCTGCGGGAGAAGCTGCGGTGGTTCGATAGCAAGCCGCTGTTCGGCAGGCGGGTGCTGGTGACGCGGGCGCGGACGCAGGCGAGCGCGCTGGCGGAGCGACTGGAGGAGCTGGGGGCGGAGGCGGTGGAGGCGGCGGCGATTGAGATACTGGGGCCGCGGGACTATGTGACGCTGGACCGCGCCATGAGGAAACTCCCGGAGACGCAGTGGGCGGTGTTCACCAGCGTGAACGCGGTGCAGTGGATGATGGACCGCATGGAAAGCCAGGGCAGGGACGCGCGCTCGCTCGCCGGGGTGAAAGTGTGCGCCATCGGCCCGGCGACGGCGGCGAGCCTGCGGTCGCGGGGCATCCGCGCGGACTACGTGCCGGAGCAGTTCACTACAGAGGCTATTATGCAGGGCCTGGGCGGGGAGGGGCGCCTGGAGGGGCAGCGCATCGTGCTGTACCAGGCGGACATCGCGCCGCAAGATATCGTGCAGGCGCTGGAAGGGCGAGGGGCGCAGGTGCAGCGGGTGGCGGCGTACCAGACGGTGACGCCGGCGGGCGCGGCGGAGCGGGCGAAGCAGGCGCTGGCAGAGGGGGTGGACGTTATTACCTTCACCAGCTCGTCCACGGTGGAGCACTTGTGCGCGCTTCTGGGCGAGGGCGCGGCGGCGGCGATCAATCGCGCCAAGATAGCGAGCATTGGGCCGATCACCACGCGCACGGCGGAGCGGCTGGGGGTGCGGGTGGACGCCACGGCGGAGGAACATACGATCCCGGGCTTAGTGCAGGCGGTGCTGGGCCTGGCGAAGCAGGGGTGAGGAGAAGGATCATGGCATCGTTTCCTGAACTGCGGATGCGGCGGCTGCGGCGCACGGAAGGCCTGCGCGGGCTGGTGCGGGAGACGGCGGTGGGCGCGGGCGATTTTATCTACCCGCTGTTCGTGCGGCACGGGAAGCGGGTGCGGGAGGAGATCTCCACGATGCCGGGGTGCTATCACCTTTCCCCCGATGAGGCGGTGCGGGAGGCGGAGGAGTGCCTGAAACTGGGGATACCGGGCGTGCTGCTGTTCGGCCTGCCGGACCACAAGGACGGCATGGGCACGGAGGCGTATGACGCCAAGGGAGCGGTGCAGGAAGCGGTGCGGCTGATCAAGAAGCACGCGCCGGAGGCCATCGCGATAACCGACGTGTGCCTGTGCGAGTACACCGATCACGGGCATTGCGGGGTGATCGTGGACGGCGCGGTGGACAACGACCGGTCGCTGGAGCTGATCGCGAGGACGGCGCTGTCGCATGCCGAGGCGGGCGCGGACATGGTGGCGCCGTCGGATATGATGGACGGTCGCGTGGCGGCGATACGCCGGGCGCTGGACGGGCACGGGCTGGCGCGGACGCCGGTGATGTCGTACGCGGCGAAGTACGCCTCGGCCTTTTTTGGGCCGTTCCGCGTGGCGGCGGACTCGGCGCCGCAGTTCGGCGACCGGCGGGGCTATCAGATGGACCCGGGGAACGCGCGGGAGGCGCTGCGGGAGATGGCGCTGGACGTAGCGGAGGGGGCGGACGTGCTGATGGTGAAGCCGGCGCTGGCGTACCTGGACATCCTGGCGCGGGCGCGGCGGCGGTTCGATCTGCCGCTGGCGGCGTACAACGTGAGCGGGGAGTACAGCATGGTGAAGGCGGCGGCGCGCGCGGGGTGGATCGACGAGCGGCGGGCGGTGCTGGAGACGCTGACGGCGATCAAGCGCGCCGGGGCGGACATCATTCTCACCTATCATGCGAAGGACGCGGCGAAGTGGCTGAAGGAGTAGCCTTGCGGGGCGTGCTGGCGGCGGTGGTGCTGTTGGTGACGGCGTGCAGCGAGATACGTGGAATGGGACGATGGTTCGTGAAGACGAAGAAGGAGTTCGCATGCGGACGGTAAGGCTACGGATGGTGTTGATGCTTGCGGTTGTGGTGAGCTTGGCGGCAGCGGCGTGCGGCGGCGGGGATGAAGCGG
>SHYB01000026.1 GCA_009693015.1 Dehalococcoidia bacterium | reverse complement strand
CATCACCACCGCCTTTGAGCACCACGCCGTCCTCCACACCTGCCACCAGTTGGAGAAGCAAGGGTTTGATGTCACCTACCTCCCCGTGGATCGCCACGGACTCGTCAGCGTTGCCGATGTACAGCGCGCCATCACCCCGCAGACCACCGTGGTCAGCGTCATGCTGGCGAACAACGAGATCGGCGTGATCCAGCCTGTCGAAGAGATCGCCCGCGCCGCCAAGGCCAAAGCCAAAGCCCTGGGCACACAGATCGTGGTGCACACAGACGCGGTGCAGGCGGCGGCCTATCTTGACGTGAGCGTGGACCGCCTTGGCGTAGACGCCTTGAGCCTCTCCGCGCACAAGTTCAACGGCCCCAAAGGCGCGGGCGTGCTCTACCTCCGCCGTGCCACGCCCTTCGAGCCGCAACAGGTCGGCGGCAGCCACGAGCGCAATCACCGCGCCGGCACGGAAAACGTCCCCGGCATCATCGGTACGGCGGCGGCGCTCGCCATCGCCGCGGAGGCGCGCTCCGCCACGGCGGAGCACTGCACCGCCCTGCGCGATAGGCTCATCCACGGCCTCCAGGCGCGCATCCACGGCGCCCACCTCAACGGCCACCCCACCCTGCGCCTGGCGAATAACGTCAGCATGTCCTTCGAAGGCACAGACGCCCAGTGGACCCTCCTGGCGATGGACGATGCAGGCATCGCCGCCTCTCCCGGCAGCGCCTGCCGCACCGCCTCCCTGGAGCCCTCGCACGTGCTCATCGCCATCGGCCTGCCCGCTAACCTGGCGATCGGCGCCGTGCGCATGAGCCTCGGCGCGGAGAACACCGTGGAACAAATTGACCGGGTGATCGAAGTCATGCCGGGGATTATCGAGAAGGTGCGCGGCGCCACTGCCAAGGGCGCCGCTAGCCTGGAGACGGAGGCCCTCCCTGCCTGACCCTGAGCTGCTCCAGGACCACATGCTGCACCCTCGCAACACTGGCGTGCTGGAGCATCCCGACGCCGAGGCCACCGTCATCAACCCCCAGTGCGGCGACAGCACCACGCTGTATCTCAAGATCGCCGCGGGCGCGGTCGCCCAGGTGCGATGGCACTCGGAGGCCTGCGGCATGTCCCTCGCCGCCATCTCCATCGCCAGCGACCTTATCCGCGGCATGCCCCTAGCGCAGCTGCGCCACATCACCCGCCACGACATCGAGCAGGCGATGGGGGGCCTGACGCCCGCCAAGCAGCACTGCGCCATCCTTGCCGCGGACGCTGTCAAAGCCGCGTTACGCAGCTATGATGCCCGCATCCCCGGCGCATAGCGTGTCCCCCGCGGCGGCGGGCCCGCCGCCGCCCATCGCCCGCCTTGAGCGCCGCGCGTTCCACCTCTGCGCTGCCTCCATTTTCCCCACGCTCCTGCTCTTCTTCCCGCGCTGGCCCGTCCTCCTCGCCGCCCTGGCCCTCCTTGCCGCGCACCTGGCGTTTGATGGAACGCGATTGCGCATCCCCGCCGTCAACGCCTGGGCCTGCCGCGTCTTCGCCCCGCTCATGAAGGAGCGCGAGCGCCAAGAACCCGTCGCCGCCACCTACCTCATCATCGCCACCTGCATCGCCATTGCCGCCTTCCAGCCAATCATCGCGTCGCTGGCGCTCTACTTCGTCGCTATCGGCGACCCCCTGGCGGCGCTGGTGGGCCAGCGCTGGGGACGCCACCGCCTGGGCCGGCGCAGCGTGGAAGGGTCGGCGGCCTTCCTTGCCGGGGCCCTCGGCATCGGTGCGCTGGTCGCCTCCGCCGCGGGCGGCGCAAGCTACGCCGTCATGGCCCTCGGCGCGATCACCGCCACCCTGGCCGAGCTTGCCCCGCTGCCGCTGGATGATAACCTCAAGGTCCCGCTTGTGGCTGCCCCCGTGATGGCTCTTGCCGCTATGCTCTAGGGTGGGCGGGCATTTCGCCCTTGCCGGAATAGCGCCACCCCTGTAGAATCTTCTTCGTCGGCGAAGAAGATTCTACCCTCTCTGTTGTTGCGCCCAGGAGGATACCCTAACCCGTGCAAGCCGTTGCCGTTGACGTCATGGGCGGAGATCGCGCCCCGGAAGAAATCATGCAGGGCGCGCTAGAGGCGGCGCGGGAGCAGGACGTCACAATCCTGCTCGTCGGCCCCCAGGAAGTGCTGGACTTTCACCTGAAGCGGAACGGCCTCGCCTCCAGCAACCTCATCCCCGTGGCGGCATCGCAGGTCGTGGGCATGGCGGAATCGCCAACTGACTCCTGGAAGGACAAGCAGGACTCTTCCATCGCCGTGGGCGTGCGCTTGGTCAAGGAAGGCCGCGCTGATGCCTTTCTCTCGGCAGGCAACACCGGGGCGATCGTGGCGGCGAGCCTGCTGATGCTGGGGACGATGGAAGGCGCCGACCGCCCGGCGATCTCCTCGCTGTTCACCACCACGCAGGGCAAGCTGGCGCTGGTGCTGGACATCGGCGCCACGCCGGAGTGCCGTGCCACGCACCTAGCGCAGTTCGGGCGGCTCGGCAGCGATTTCATGGCCAAGGTGTTCAAGTACGACCGCCCCACGGTGGGACTTCTGAGCAACGGAGAAGAGGAGAACAAGGGCACGCGGGTAGTGAAGGAAGCGCACCAGCTCCTCAAGAAGAGCGGCTTGAACTTTATCGGCAACATCGAAGGCTTCGACGTGCCCCGCGGCAAGGTGGACGTGATCGTTACTGACGGCTTCACCGGCAACGTCATGATCAAGCTCGCCGAGTCGCTCTCGGAGTCCATCTTCCTCTCGCTCAAGCAAGCGCTGGGAGCAAGCCCCGTGGCCCGCGCCACCAAGATGCTGTGGGGGCCGCCCATTCGCTCCGTGGTGCGCCAGTGGGACTACAGCACCATCGGTGGCGCGCCCCTCCTGGGAGTCAACGGCAACATCGTCATGGCGCACGGTGACAGCAGCGCGGCGGATATCAAGGACGGCATACGCCTGGCGCGCCAGATGATCACGGAAGGCTGGGTGGTGCACAAGGAGCCAGGAATCCTTGCCCAGGGCGGAGTGCATCTAACCTAACGTGTGGAAGACGGTGCAGACGGAGAAAGGATTAGGGAACTATCGTGGGCAAGCCAGTGGAAGTGAACGACACCAACTTTGATCAGCAGGTGCTGAAGTCCAGCATTCCCGTGGTCGTGGACTTTTGGGCCGTGTGGTGCGGCCCCTGCCGCATGATCGCCCCCATCGTGGAGGAGCTGGCGAACGAGTACGAGGGCCGCGTGCAATTCGCCAAGCTCAACGTGGACGATAACCCCCGCGTCTCCACCCAGTTCGGCATTCGCAGCATCCCCACGCTGCTGGTGTTCAAGGATGGAAAGCCCGTGGACCAAATCGTCGGCGCAGTGCCGCGGCGCGAGGTCGTCAAGCGCGTCGAAGCGGTCCTCACCGCCTGACGCTGCCAGGGAGAGGATAGGTCCCGGTGGGCTTCGCGGGCTTCAAACCCGTTGGCGGGTGCCCTACGGCATCCGCGGTGGGTTCGACTCCCACCCCCTCCCGCCACCACGCGCCCGCAGAGGCGCACCGTTCCCCGGCCTTGCAACGTGTACCATCACCGCCCCGGCGCCGCCATGCCGCCTGCCTTGACAGCCGGACTATCGCCGCCTCTGTTATAATCGCCGCTGCTTGCCCCACAATCTGACCACCGCTGCCGCACACGCTAGACCGCTCATGAACGTATTCTTCGATGTGGACTACACGCTGATTTCCGACGACGGCTCGCTGCGGCCGCACGTCAAACAGGTCTTTACCCAAATCAAGGCTGCGGGGCACAAGCTCTACATCTGGTCGGGCGTCGGCATCCGCTGGGAAGTCGTGCGCCGCCACAGCCTGGAAGGCTTCATCGAGACCTGCTACCTCAAGCCCCTATCCAACTACCGCGATGCCCTCATCGAACTCGGAGTGGACGTGATGCCGGACTTCGCGGTGGACGACCACGCAGGCGTCATCATGGCCTTTGGCGGCGTCGTCGTGCGGCCGTATTACACCCCCAAGCCGGACGACAAAGAGATGCTGCGTGTGTTCGAGGCGCTGACGGCATACAAGAAGACCTAGGCGCGCTACAGCTTCACCACGCGAGGCGGCATACGGCACTTCTCCGCCGCGATGATGCACGTGAGTTGGTGCACCGCCTCATCCAGCGCATCGTTCACCACCGCGTAGTCGAACGCGTTGATGTGCTCCATCTCCTGCCGCGCCGTGTCCAGCCGCAGCCGCAGGTTCTCCACGGACTCCGTGAGGCGCCACTTCAGCCGCCGCTCCAACTCGGACATGGAGGGCGGCGCAACAAACACCAGCACCGCCTGCGGCGCGATGCGCTTGATGGTGGCCGCCCCTTGCACATCAGTCTTGATCAGCACATCCGTGCCGCTGGCAAAGGCGTTGCGCACCTGAGACTTGGGCACGCCGTAGGAGTTGCCGTACACCTCGGCGTGCTCCAGAAACTCATCTTCCCCCACCATCTTCTGGAACGTCTCCCGCGCCAGGAAAATATAGTCCACGCCCTCCCGTTCATTCTTGCGAATGGCGCGCGTGGTGGCGGTCACCGTGAAATGGAGAGGAAGCCCGTTCAACCGCAACTTGTTCAGCATGGCATCCTTGCCCACGCCGGATGGGCCGGAGAGAACAACGAGCAGCGGGCTGCGCCGCATATGGGGATACACGCTCGCGGGCTCCTGTGCTATACCGGGTTACGCATGATCACGCAGAGGCGATCCGGCCGCGAAAAACCCAGGGGAAATATGCAAGTCACTATAGGGCAACCTCTGAAGATACGCAACCGCGGCGCCGCCCTTGACACCCTCCTCCCGCCTCTCTACGCTACCCATGCCGCCGCCCGGAATATCCTTCCCATGCGAAGGCGCCACCATCACCCTCGGCACCCACCTTGACCACCCCTCCAACATCTCACCCCGCGGAACTCGTCACCTCCACATCCAGGCTCGTTGCGCTGATGCGTTCGCTGCACCAGCAGCCCGCGGTGGCGGTTGACCTGGAATCCAACGGCCTGCACCGCTATCCGGAGCACATCTGCCTGGTGCAAATCGCCACCGAATCGCAAGGGTACATCCTTGACCCTCTTGCCATTGGCGATATGGCCTCCCTGGGAGAACTCTTGCAAGACGGAACCGTGGAGAAAATCTTCCACAGCGCCGACTATGACCTGCGCAGCCTTGACCGAGATTGGGGCTTCCACGTCGCCGGCCTCTACGATACGTCCATTGCCGCCCACTTCACCGGCTTGGACCACTTGGGCCTGGCCACGGTGCTGGAGTTGGCCCTGGGCGTCAAGCTGGAGAAGGACCGTCGTCTCCAACGAGCCGACTGGACCATGCGCCCTCTGTCACCGCGCGCGCTGGACTACGCCGCAGCCGACGTTGCCTACCTCATCCCTTTGCGACGGCGGCTCACCGAAGCGCTGGACGCCGAAGGCCGTACGGAATGGGTGGCCGAGGAGTGCGCGCGACTCGCCCGCATCGAATACAGCCCGCCGGATTCGCCGGAGGATGCCGTATTCTCCATGAAGGGCGCCAGGGCCTTGCATGGCCGAGAGCGCGCCGTCCTGCGCGAGTTGCTGCTCCTCCGCGACCAGGAGGCGCGCCGGCGCAACCGCCCGCCATACCAGGTGCTATCCTCCGATGCCTTGCTGGCGCTGGCATCCAACCCGGACGCTGACCTGGCTCAGGTGCCCGGCGTCACCCGCCTGGTGCTTGCCAGGCTCGGCCCCGCCATCCGCGCAGCGTTGCGCCAGGGCATCGCCGCGCCTCCACTGGAGCGCCCCCCGCGCGAGGCCCCATTCCAACCCCGCCCCACAGCCGCGGAGACACAGCGCCTGCAACAGCTGAAATCGTGGCGCACCGCCGAGGCCGAGTTCCTCAAGCTGGATGCCGCGCTCATCTGGCCCATGCCCAGCCTGGAACGCCTTGCCCGCGACCCCGCTTCCATCGAACGCGAGTGCGCCGCCTCTGAGGTGCGCGACTGGCAGCGCCGCCGCTTCGCCGATTCTCTCCGCGCCACCCTGGAGCAACCCTTGACCGCCCCCGCCCCTCGGCCCTGATTAGCGTCCCTGCCCGCCTCAGGCGGGTGGCCCTGCCGGTTCTTCGCGCCGCCGCAGACCTTCCCCCCATCGCCCCCACTCCGCTTGAGCGCAACCACATCTGCACCTGTCATTGCGAGCGAGTCAGCGAGCGCGGCAACCTGGTGGGGCAGGGGCATTGACCTCTCCCTTCGCTCCTCATTCGTGGCCCTGCCGGTCATTCGCGCCGCCTCCCCCCCCACCCGTACCTGCCCTTGTCATCGCCAGCGGCGCTTCATCGCGTGGCAATCCCGCGCGGTGCCCCCTCCCACCCCCCGCAGGGGCGGTTCTTAGAACCGCCCTGCACCTCCTGCACCCTGAGACCCTCGAAGGGCTCGGGGGTTCAAGAGGGATGGCTCGCCAGCACATCCCCAAGAACAACTGGGGCGGCGCAACAGATTCTGCAGGACTTTGGGAGCAACGCCG
Source organism: Dehalococcoidia bacterium (assembly GCA_009693015.1). GTDB lineage: Bacteria > Chloroflexota > Dehalococcoidia > SHYB01 > SHYB01 > SHYB01. The sequence goes on along the minus strand of SHYB01000026.1, from coordinate 21,540 downwards.
ACCGCAGCGGCCCTTCACTCTCAGCAATCACCTCTAGCGCCGGCCCGCCCCCGCTTTAGAGGCCACCGCCCGCCCCCCTCCGGCAGCACCCGCCCCACGCGCCACGTCCATCACCGCCTTGGCCACCGCAGGCACCACAGCCTTATCCAGCGCCCAGGGAATCACCCGCTCCGCTGTGGGATGCTCCACCAGGTCCGCCAGGGCAATCGCCGCCGCCAGCTTCATCTGCGTCGTGATCCTCGTAGCGCCGGAATCCAGCGCGCCCCGGAAAATGCCCGGGAACGCCAGGCAGTTGTTGATCTGGTTGGGGAAATCGCTCCGCCCCGTCCCCACCACCGCCGCGCCCGCAGCCTTGGCCTCCGCAGGCATGATCTCCGGCACCGGATTAGCCATCGCAAAGACGATGGCATCCTTCGCCATGGTGCGCACCATTTCCTTGGTCAGCGCCCCTGCCGCGGACACGCCAATGAACACGTCCGCGCCACGCATCGCGTCCGCCAGCGACCCCGTCAGGTTTTGCTGGTTGGTCACCTCCAGCATAGCGATCTTCACCCCGTTCAGGTCGCTGCGCCCCTTGTGGATAATGCCCTTGCTGTCCACCAGAATGATATTCCGCGCCCCGTATTCCAGTAGCAGGCGCGTCGTGGCGATCCCCGCCGCCCCCGCCCCCGAAAACACGATGCGTACTGTCTCGATCTTCTTCCCCGTGACCTTGAGCGCGTTCCGCAGCGCCGCCAGTGTCACAATCGCCGTGCCGTGCTGATCGTCATGCATCACCGGGATGCCGATATCTTGCAGCGCATCCTCGATGACGAAGCATCGCGGCGCGGCGATATCTTCCAGGTTGACGCCCCCTAGGCCAGGCACCAGCGCCTTCACAATGCGAATGATCTCGTCGTTGTCCTGCGTCGCCAGGCAGATAGGGTAGGCGTCCACATCGGCTAGGCCCTTGAACAAAATCGCCTTCCCCTCCATCACCGGCAGCGCCGCTTCCGGCCCCACGTTCCCGATCCCCAGCACCGCCGAACCGTCCGTGACCACGGCAACCGTATTGCCTCGGTTGGTCAGCTCGAACGACTGCTTCTTGTCCGCGGCAATAGCCAGGCTGACCGCCGCCACGCCCGGCGTATAGGCGATCGAAAGATCTTCAATGGTGTTCAGCGGCATCTTGGAAACTACGGCCAGCTTGCCGCGCGTCTCCCGGTGCCGTTTCAACGATTCCTCAGAGTAATTCATAGGGCCTCCTGCGTATGAGACAGCCAATAGAATAGCACGCGGGTCAAGGGAAGTACGATTATGGACATTGGGGCGCTACGCCGTTCCCAGGCGCTTTTTCGTCTGCAGCAGACGCAGGATATTGTCCCGCGCCACCAGCCCCACAATTTCATTGCCCCCCACCACTGGCAACTGGTTGACATCCAACTCTTCCATCAGGGCCACCGCGCGCAACGCATCTTCCTCGCGACGCACCGTCGCCACCTTCTCCTTAGCCACCATAATATCCGCCACCCGCGTCTCCGCCCAACGCTCCCGCGGCACCCGCCGGATATCCGTCAGGCTCACCAGCCCCCGCCATTCACCAAAGTCGGAAACAATGAAACACCTCTTCCCCGTATGGGCGATGTAGCTTTCCACCAGCGTGCGCAGGTCCACTCTGCCAGGGATAATTGGCGGATCCGGCGTCATGATCTCTTCAACACGCACCCCGGAAAGCGCCTCGCGTGCCGCGACCTGCTGGTAGCTGGCCGACGCCGCATTCTCCAGAAACCAGCCGATGAAGGCGATCCACAGCCCGCTCACCAGGTCATGCCGCCATAACACCACAATCAGACCCCCGATGATGAAGAGATAGCCGATGCCCCGTCCCAGTCCCGCGGAAATCCGCGTGGCCCTGACAAAATTGCCCCGCACCGCCCACACCAGCGAGCGGAACACTCTTCCCCCGTCCAACGGAAATCCTGGGATCATGTTGAATATCGCCACCGACAGGTTGATTTCGCCCAGATAGAAACAGAGCGCAGCCGCGGGGTCGGAAGCGTCTCGCACCAGAAAATACAACCCTATGAAAAGCCCGCCCAGGGCAGCGCTGACCAGCGGCCCCGCGATAGCGATAGTGAACTCCACCCGCGGCCTATCCGCTTCCTTTGATATCTGCGCCACGCCGCCGAACACAAAGAGCGTGATGCTCTTCACGCGGATGCCGTTGCGCATTGCCACGATGCTGTGCCCCAGCTCATGGGCGACGATGGAGGCGAAGAAAATCAGGCTGGTGATCAGCGCAATGCCGTAGTACTGGACGTTGGACCAGCCGGGGTAGGCGTCAGGGAAATAGCTGGTCGCCAGCATTCCCGTGACCAGCACAAACACCACAAACCAGGTGTAGTGCAGGCCGATAGGAATACCGAGGATGCGTCCCAGGCGAATGGATGCAGACACAGCGCTCCCTTCCCTCAGCCATTATAAGCAGATGCGGAGGCGCCCCGGAAAGATTTGCCCAGTGCGGCAAAAGCGCAGCCCGGGCCGCGCATACGCCTACGGCCTGCGGTACGGGCCGGCGCCCATCGCCAGCAGCGTCTCCCGCGCCCGCGCCGGGACGAAGCATGCGCGATGCATCTCCTCGCTGTACAGGCGCGTATCGGGGAGCACCGCCCGCACCGGCGCCCGCGCAATCGGGGCCTTGCTAGCGATGGAGAACGTCCACCAGTTGCCGGCATACGTCGCCAGCGGAACAGCGTACAGATCAACATAGGGGAACACGCCGCGCAGCGTCTCCTGCATCTCCCTGACGAGATCGGCGTGGAAGTGCAGCGACTCTGACTGCATCACGAACAAGCCCTTGGGCGTGAGCGAATCCCTCGCCGCGCTGAAAAAAGCCTTGGTGGTCAGGCTCTTCGCCGGCCCCACAGGGTCGGTGGAGTCCACCAGAATCGCATCGAAGCGCTCGCCGCTTTCGCGCAGAAACACTGCCCCGTCCTGATGCAGCACCCTCGCCCGCGGCGAATCGAAGGCGACGGCGACGGTGGGCAGATACTTCTTGCACACCTGGACAACCTGGGGGTCCAGTTCCACCAGCGTTGCCTGCTTCACCGTCGGATGCCGCAACACCTCGCGCAGCGTGCCGCCGTCGCCCCCGCCGATCACCAGCACCTTCGTGGGCCGCGGATGCGCGTGCAGCGGCACATGCGCCAGCATCTCGTGGTACAAAAACTCGTCGCGCTCCGTGAGCTGCACCACATCGTCCAGCACCAGCATCCGCCCGAAAAACTCCGTCTCCATCACCTGGATATGCTGGAACCTGCTCTTCTCTGAATAGAGCAGCTTCGGCTTGGGATAACGATAGTTGATCGGCGAAAAAGGGTCTTTTTCTGCGTACCAGCGAGTGGTCGAAGCACGGCGAGTGGTCAAATCAGCGCTCCCTCTGCAATCACGGCCTCCGGGCCGGGAAATCCATTAAAAACCGACGAGTATGCCGTGGTGTACGCCCCGCACGCCACCAGCGCCACGCGGTCGCCCACGCGCACCGGGGGCAGCGGGAACTCCTTGCTGATCGTGTCCACGCTATCGCATGACGGCCCCGCCAGGGTGCACGGCGTCACCGGCCCCTTCGCCTGCGTCAGCGCGCGGTAGGTGATGCCGCCCATCGCTTCCGCCAGGCCGTGGAAAATGCCCGCGTCCAGATACACCCAGCGCTCGCCGTCCCGCTCGGCCACGCCTATCACGGTGCACACCATGACCCCCGCGCGACCCACCAGCGCGCGGCCTGGCTCCAGCCACGTCTCCACGCCGGACGGGAACAGCCGCTTCCTCGCGTCGAAGATCGCCCGCGCCACGGCATGCGCGTCGGGCACATTGGGAATGTTGTACTCCACCGGCATGCCGCCGCCCACATTCAGCAGCGTCAGGCGCAGGCCGCGGCGCTCCGCCATCTCCCACACAACCCTGGTCTTCTCCAGCGCCACGCGCCACCCGTTGGCGTTGCGGTTCTGCGACCCCACATGAAAGGTGATGCCCGCGGGCCGCAGGCCCCTCTCCCTCGCCGCCGCCAGTAAATCCACCGCCTGCGCATCCTCCACGCCGTATTTTTTGTCCAGCGGCCAATCGCTGCCCTCATTCGGCACCGTGAGGCGCACGCTCACCGCTGTCCCGGGGGCATGCCGCGCCAGCTTCTCCACCTCAGCGGCAGAGTCGAAGGCAAAATGTCCCACGCCATGCGCCGCCGCCTCCCGCACAAACTCCTCCGTCTTCACCGGATTGCTGGAGATGATCCGGTCGCCGGGTATCCCCAGCGCCTGCAGCATGCGCAGCTCGCCCACGCTGGAAACTTCAAAGCCGCACCCCAGCGCAAACAGGCGCTTCAATATCTCCGGGTGCGGATTCGCCTTAATGGCGTAAAAGATGCGCGTGCCCGCAAAGGCATCGCTGAAATCGCGGAAGTCCGCTTCCACCACCGCGGGGTCTAGGAGCAACGCAGGTGTAGACGGGCAAAGATCCAGCACGCGCTGGAGGTCGGGATTTTTCGGCGAGATGCGGCTAGGCACTGGGGCGCACAGCTCCAAGCTCATTATCCGGCGCAGTTTGCGCGCGATGCACGCGCGCCGCACCACGGTTCGGGCTGCCCCCGGCATGCGTACAGGACAGCATTTTCAGAATAACATTCGCCCCTCTCAGGTTCAAGAGGAACGCGCGAATCTCACGAAGGCGGCCCCGGTCCGCTGCGCTCCTCATCTGGTGCTGGGCCTTGCCCCACACTCCCTTGCAGCGCCGGGAGGGCCTCCATCCACCTGTCGGTGCGTGACGCAACGCCCCCCAGGCATCCCCGGCCCGCTTCGGTAGGCGATCTTCCCTCCACACCCTGACCCCGGCGACCTCCAGCCGTCCACTCCCAGGCGAGCGCAGACCTGGGCCGGGCCACGCGGGACCACTGGCGCGATCAGCCAGGCGTACCTTGACAACTGCATAGCAACCACCAAGCCATCGCCCCTAGCGGCGGTTGCATTGCTGTCCTCTACCCTGCGCACGCGCGGCAGCAACCCCTCCTAAGGTGAGTCCAGAGAGGGGCGAAGTCCCGTCCGCGCGACTCGCGATTCCGTCGGAGCCCATCGCCGTTTACCCTGAGGCCCTCGAAGGGGCAAGGGTACAGGGGATGTGCCCCTGTTTCCTCTTACAACCTTTGCGGGTGGGCGGGTGGGAGCAACGGCACTTGCCACCGAGAAGCGGCAGCATCCTCTCCCATCCTCTCCTATCCTCCTCCTATCCTCCGCCCTCGCCATCTGGGATGGAGAGGGCAGGGTGAGGCGGGATCCCTCCTGGGGTGAGTCCAGAGAGGGGCGGAGCCCATCGCAGTGCACCCTTGACGCCTGCCCATGTGCGCGGCATGCTGGCCCTGCCATGCGCCCCCGCGTCCTTATCGCCACCGCCAACCCCGCCAAGCAGCAACGGCTCCGCTGGCTCTTGCGCGGCAGCGGCCTCGCCGCCACGCTGCCCGATCCGGCGCAGTCCTGGCCCCGCGTCCCCGAGGACGCTTCTTCCCACGCCGCCAACGCCCGGGCCAAGGCCATCGCCTGGTCGCGCGCCGCGGGCGGCCTGGCCATCGCCAGCGACGGCGGCATGGCCATCCCCGCCCTCGGCGACCGGTGGGATGCGCTCCGCACGCGCCGCTTCGCCGGCCCCCAAGCCACGGACGCCGCACGCACCCAAGCGCTGCTGCGCCTCATGGCGGGCCTCCGCGGCCAAGAGCGCAGCGCGTGGTGGATCGAGTCGGTGTGCCTCGCCAACCGGGGGCATGTGCTCCATACATGGTCGGCGGACAGCCCGCGGGGGACCATCGCCGCCACCTATGACCCCGCCAAAGCCATCGCCGGGTTCTGGGCATTCTCCCTGTGGATCGTGCCCCCCTCCCGGCATCCCTACGCCGAGCTTTCCCCTCGCCGGCGGGCTCGCGTGGACGACCACTGGTCGCGGCTGCGGGCGCAGGTGCAGCGATACTTCGCCACCGGCCACGGCGCGCGATTGCTTCGCCCGCTACAATGACGCCGCCCGCAATCGTTCGCAGGAGGCCGCTATGCCCACGCCAAAGACTGAAGCTCTGAGCATCACCTTCTCCCGCTGCAATGACTTCGCCAGGGAGGCGGAGTGGAACGACTGGTACGACAACGTGCACATACCGGACGGGCACGCCGTGGGCGGCTTCTGGACGGCCACGCGCTGGGAGATCACCAGCCGCCCGCCGGGAGGCTACCCCCCGCTAGGCTTCACCCACCTCAACATCAAGGAGACGGCCGGCCCCAACGCCGTGGAGCGCATGCGCCCCAAGAACCCTGGCATCGTGGACACATGGCGGGCGCAGGGACGCCTCCACCCCACCCAGGGAGTCATCGCCACCATGCCGTTCCGCGCCATTGGGCGCTGGAAGGACAAGCCCGCGCCTTCGCCCCGCACCACCGGCCTGTTCCTCGTCTTCACCTCCTGCACCGACCCTCGCGTGGAGGACGAATGGAACGAGTGGTATGACAACGTCCATGTGCCCGACGTCATGCAGTGCGGTTTCGCCTATGCTGTCACTCGCTGGGTGCGCGTGGACTATCACCCCTTCCAGACCAACTACCTCGGCATCTATGAGATCGAAGACCCCGATCCCGATGCTGCCGTGCGGCGCATGGCGCAACATTCCCCGTCGCTGCGCCCCAAGGGGCGTGTCCACCCCAACCACTGCGGCGGCATGAACTTCACCGTGCGCCCTGCGGGAAAGTACGCGGGCATCGGCTCCCACGCGCTCGTGCCCGTGGTACAGCAGGCCCCATAGCCCGCCGTCTTACGGCAGCGATAGGCGCGTCACGCCACGCACCTCCCCCACGCGCGCCAGCCCCTCGCGCGCCAGCGCCGCCGCCACGCCTGCAAGCCACGGCTCGTCGTCAGGGCCGTAGCCCGGCTTCACCGCCGCGCCCAGTTGCGTCAGGGTGAGCCAGCCGCCCAGGGGCAGCGCCCGCAGCGCCTCCACCATCCTCCCGCGAAAGTAGCGGCGCGTCTCCTTGAACGGCGTCGCCTTGTACCCCGCCTTCGTCTCCGCGATACGCATCTCTCCCTGCGCCAGCAGCGGCGCGGCGCGGCAATGCCGTCGCACAGGGCAATCGCTGCAGCGGGGCTTCCGCTTCACGCACAGCACCGCGCCCAGCTCCATCATCGCCTGGTTCCAGTCGCACGCCTGACGCCGCGGCAGCAGCTCCTGCGCCGCTTGCGCAATCTCGCGGGGAGCGGGCGTGCCATCGCCCCACAGCAATCGCGTCACCACGCGGCGCACGTTCACGTCCACCACAGCGATATGCTCGCCAAAGGCAAAGCTCGCCACCGCCGCCGCGGTATAGTCGCCGACCCCGTCCAACTGACGAAGCGCCTCGGCGGTCGCAGGCAGACGTTCGCCCATCTCGCCCACCACCCGCTGCGCAATACGCTGGAGGCGCACCGCGCGACGGTTATAGCCCAGCGGTGCCCAGGCACGGATGACCCCCGCGGGCGGCGCATGCGCCAGAGCCTCGAAATCAGGGAAGAGCGCCAGGAACTCGGTGAACTTCGGCGCCACGCGATCCGCCTGCGTCTGCTGCAACATCACCTCGGACACCAGGATGGCGTAGGGGTCGCGGGTGCCGCGCCACGGCAAGTCTCGGTGCCCGCGGGCGTACCAGGCTAGGAGGGAACGCTGCAGCGCCCGTCTACCCGGCGGCGCTAGGGACACCTTCGTCATACCACACCTGTTCCCTCGCGCCGGCTTCCATCTGCGACTCGAACCCGGGGCTAGCGCCGGGAAAACTCTTTCTCCAACTGCATATCGCTCATATGCACCATGACGGGGCGCCCGTGGGGGCAGGCGTGCGGGTTGTCCGCCGTCTCCAGCAGCCGCACCATCTCGCTCATCTCCCGCATGGTGAGCGTCTGCCCCGCCCGCACCGCGCCGTGGCAGGCGATGGAGGCCAGAACGCGATCCTCCCAGTCGTAGCCCTTCAACTCGTCCGAGTCGAGGTAGTCCAGTGTATCGCCCAGCGCCTTGGCGGGAGCAAGCCGCGTCAAGCTGGCCGGCGTGGCGCGGATGAGCACGGTACGCTCGCCGAACGGCTCCAGGAGAAAACCCCAGGAGCGCAGAAGCTCGCCGTGGGCCTCCACAAGCTCAGTCTGCCGCGGCGTCAGTTCCGCCGGCGCCGGCTCCAGCAACCCTTGCGATCGCGCCTCGCCCCTGGCTTTCTCGCGGCGCAACTGATCGAAGAGCACCCGCTCGTGCGCCGTATGCTGGTCAATGAAGTACACCCCCTGCGGCCCTTCACAGACGATGAACGTGCCGCGCACCTGGCCCAGCACGCGCAGCGCGGGCAGCCGCAGCTCGCCCTGCTGCGTCGCCGCAGCGTCTTGCGCGGATACAAGCGTGTCCACCCGCTCCAGCGAAGCCGCCGTGGGACGCACCATAGCCGGGGCGGCGCCAGGTTGTGCCGGCGCAGCGGCGCGAGGGGCCACCGCGGGAGCCGGCGCACCCGCGCTGCCGGTCGCCGCCGGCGATGCGCTCGCGGGACGGGCAACCTCCGCCGCATCCAGCGCATGCCGCACGGCATGATGGATCGCAGAGAAGGCCATGCCCTCATCGCGGAACTTGACCTGCGCCTTCGCCGGATGCACGTTCACGTCCGTCTCCGCGGGGTCAATGGTCAGGTCCAGCACGGCGATGGGATAGCGGCCGGACATCAGCCTCCCCTGGTAGGCGTCCAGCACGGCGAAGGTCAGGGTGCGGTTCTCCACCAGCCTGCGGTTCACAAAGATGGTGACGTAGCTGCGGTTCCCGCGGGTGACGCCGGCAGGGCTGGTCATCCCCGCGACGGCGACATCGCGGCCCGCCATGCGCTCCGCGTGGCGCACCGGCAGCATCGCCTGCGCCGTCTCCAGCCCGTAGAGCTGCGAGAGTGCGTCGCGCAGGTCCCCGGCGCCGGTCGAGGAGAAGAGGCCGCGGCCGTCCACCGTGAGGACGAAGCGCACCTCAGGGTAGGCCAGCGCCAGATGGCTCACCAGCGTGGTGATACGCGTGGCCTCGGCGGCGTTGGACTTGAGAAACTTCAGCCGCGCAGGCACGTCGCGGAAGAGGCGGCGCACGGTGACCGACGTGCCGGGAGGGGCGCCGCGCTGCCCGCGATCGGTAATCGCGCCGTTGACCACCCGGACGTAGCTCGCGCCCAGGGCGTCGGCGGTGCGGGAGACCAGCGTGAGATCGGCGACGGAGGCGATGCTCGCCAGCGCTTCACCGCGAAAGCCCAGGGTGGCGATGCGTTCCAAATCAGCGTCGGATTCGATCTTGCTGGTGGCGTGGCGCTGCACCGCCATCTCCAGCTCTGCGGCAGGGATGCCTGCGCCGTCGTCGGCTACCCGCAGCAAGCCCACGCCGCCTTCCTCCACCTCCACTTCGATGGCCGAAGCGCCGGCGTCCAAGGCGTTTTCGATGAGCTCCTTGGCGACGGAAACGGGGCGCTCCACCACCTCGCCGGCGGCAATGCGGGCGACGACCTGCGGGGAGAGCTGGCGGATAGGCATGGCGTGCCGCCATTGTACCAGTCGCGTCGCTGAGGAGGCCCGTCCCCTGCATCGCCCCTACGCAGGCTTGGCGGAGGGTTTGGGTGTAGAGTCTTCGTTGCCGCTCTTCGGAACGGTCGCTTCTTTCAGTGCCAGTTTCTTGAGCCTGCTTCTGACTCCCCCCGCGTTTCGACCCAGCGCCTTAGTAATGGTATCTACACTTTCCCCACCTTTGAACATTCGACGTAGGCTGGCCTCTTCGAGGCTATCTCACCTGTCATAAGCCTTGGGGTAGAGCGTTCTGATTTCCTCGACAGAATATGCCTTTGCGGGGGCTTGGTTATTGCTTTCCAGAGCTTCCGCAGAGTATGAAAAATGTCCTGGTACGTCCAGTCCCCTACGCGCAGGATTTGCTCGTACGTGTGACCGGGTGCAATCGCCTTGAGGATGGCGAGAGATTTTTCGCTAAGTGGCATGTCATTGTTCTCCTTGACCCTTCGGGATAGGGGTGGTCGACAGCGCCAACTAAGCCTCGCCCTCTGCCCTGGCCTTCGCTTGCAGCTCAAACAGCTTGGTGATCGCTTCCAATGGCGTGAGCGAGGCCACATCTAGCCGCGACAGCGCCGCGAGCGCCGCCGAGGGGGGAGTGAAGAGCGTCAGTTGCATGTGCGGCACGGCGGCCTTGCCCGCAGACGGCGTGCCTTTTCCCGCGGCTCCGCCATCCGCGCGCTCCAGCACCTGCAACGCCTCCTGCGCCCGCGCGATGACGGGGCGGGGCATGCCCGCGAGCTCCGCCACGTGGACGCCATAGCTCTTATCCGCGCCGCCGGGGATGATCTTGTGGAGGAAGGCTATCGTGCCGCCCTCCTCAGAGACGGCGACGCGGAAGTTGCGCACGCGCGGCAGGTAGTCCGCCAGGTCGGTCAACTCATGATAGTGGGTGGCGAAAAGGGTCATCGCGCCCAGGCGCGGGGCGTTGTGGATGTGCTCGGCCACGGCGCGGGCGATGGCCAGCCCATCGTGCGTGGAGGTGCCCCGGCCGATTTCGTCGAGAATAATCAGCGAGCGGCGGGTGGCGTTGTTCAGGATATGCGCCGTCTCGATCATCTCCACCATGAACGTGGACTGCCCCGTGGCTAGGTCGTCTTGCAGGCCCACGCGGGTGAACACGCGGTCCACGATGCCGATGCGCGCGGCGTCCGCGGGCACAAAGGAGCCGATCTGGGCCATGAGTACGATGAGGCCTGCCTGGCGCAGGTAGGTGGACTTCCCCGCCATGTTGGGGCCGGTGAGCACCACAAGCTGCCCCGCATCGGCGGAAAGATCAACGTCGTTAGGGACGAAGGCGCCGGCGTCCAGGTGGCGCTCCACGATGGGGTGGCGCCCGTTGACGATGCGCATCTCGGGGGCGTCCGCGAGCGCGGGGCGGGTGTAATGACGCCGCGCCGCCACATCGGCAAGCGCGCTATGCACGTCCAACTGCGCCAGCGCCCGCGCCGTCTCCAGCACAGGGGCGGCGTAGCCCGCCACCTGGGCGCACACCTGGCGGAAGAGGGTTGCCTCCAGCTCCTGCACCCGCTCCTGGGCATTGAGAATGAGCGTCTCGTATTCCTTGAGCTCCGGCGTAATGAACCGCTCGCCGCCCGTGAGTGTTTGCTTCCGCACATAGTCGGCAGGGGCCTGGGCGGCGCTGGCGTTGCTCACCTCGATGTAGTAGCCGAACACACGGTTGTAGCCCACCTTGAGCGATCTGATGCCGGTGCGCTCTCGCTCACGCTTCTCCAGATCGGCGAGGTAGCCGCGGGCATCGCCGCCCGCGGCGCGGTAGCGATCGAGCTCCTCGTGGAAGCCGGCGCGGATCACCCCGCCGTCGCTCAGTTGCACGGGAGGGTCGTCGGCGATGGCGCGGGCGATCAGCGAGGCAGCCTCGGCGCAAGGTTTGAGCTGGGAGGGGAGATCGCCGAGGGAGGGGGAGCGTGTGTCGGCGGACGATGTTGCGTTGGGTTGTGGTTCGAGCGCCTCACCACGAACGGAATCAGTATCCAGAACGGCGCGCATTTCAGGGACAAGCTCCAGGGACCGGCGCAGGGCCACGAGCTCTTTGGGCGTGGCGATGGCGGACTGCACGCGGTTGATGAGCCGCTCGAGGTCGGCGATGCGGGCGACGAGAGCAGCCGTTTTGCCGCGCGCGATGGGCTGGGCAACAAACCACGCCACGGCGTCCAGCCGCTGCTCCAGCGCGGCGATGTCCAGCAGGGGCTGGGACAGCCAGCGGCGCAACAGTCGCCCGCCCATCGCCGTGCGCGTCTCATCGAGTACCGCGAGCAGCGAGTGTTCGGGGCCGCCCCAGCGGCCTCCTTGCGTCAGCTCCAGGTTGCGCCGCGTCTGGGGGTCGAGCGCCATGTAGCGGTCCACAGAGTAGGTGGAGAGCAACGTGATGCGGCCCAGCGCCGTCTTTTGCGTCTCGCCGACGTAGGCCAGCACCGCGGCGGCGGCGCGTTGCGCCAGAGGCAGATGCTCACAGCCGTAGGCTTCCAGCGACGCCACGCCAAAGTGCCGCAGCAGCCGCTCCCGCGCGTCGGCGGGATCAAACGCTCGCGGGTCGAGCGCGGTGGCGGGCGGCGCCGCGCCGTCGCCGGCCATCGGCGGTGCAGCGCCACGGGGGTAGAGAAGCTCGGCTGCACCCAGGCGCGCCAGCTCATTTGGCAGGCGGTCGTCGGCAAGCTGGGTGACGGCGAACTCGCTGGTGGACACGTCCAGGTGCGCCAGCGCGGCCTGCCCTCCCTCGCGCACCAGAGCGGCGAGAAAATTGTTGGCTTTCTGGTCGAGCAGCTGCGGCTCCACCACGGTGCCGGGGGTGATCACGCGCGACACCTCGCGGTCCACCAGGCCCTTGGCCTCCGCGGGGTCGGACGTCTGATCGCACACGGCAACCTTGTGGCCCGCGCGGATCAGCTTGCCCAAGTAGCCATCGAGCGAGTGGTGGGGGATGCCCGCCATGGGCACGCGCTGCCCCTTGCCCATCTCACGGGATGTGAGGGTGATGCCCAGGACGCTGGAGGCTAGTCGCGCGTCATCGTCAAACGTCTCGTAGAAATCGCCGAGGCGGAACAGCACCAGGACGTCAGGGTACTGCTTCTTGATCTGGAGATATTGACGGCGCAGGGGAGTGATGGTCATGGGGGTTCCGCAAGGGGCGAGGGCCATTGTAGCGCAGGGGGCGCGGCAGGAGGAATGCGGCCGCCTCCATTACCCCTGCTGGGCGCGCCAAACCTCGGGGATTTTCTGACGCCAGAGGTCGCAGCGGACGCAGCGGCGGGCTTCGGCCTGCGCCTGCTCCTTGGTGTAGCCACCCTCCACCAGCGCGAAGTTCGCACGGCGAGAGGCGGCAGCAGCCAGCGGCATGACCACCGCGGCCTTGCCCTGGTGCGCCAGGTGCGACGGCATGCGCATCTCTGCGCCCGGGGGCGGCGCGAGCGTCTCGCCGATCTCGCCGTCGCCGCCGAGGTAGCGGTCCATGGCGCCTGCGGCCCGCTTGCCCTGGGCAAACGCCTCGGCGATGCTGTCGGGCCCGCTCACCGCCTCGCCGGCACCGAACAGGCCGGGGCGAACCATCATTTGCGTGGACGTCAGGGGCGCCGGCGTGGACGACTGCGCCTCCAGCGTTCCCTGGACGCTGAGAGCCACGCCCCATGACGAGGGCACGTCCGCCCCACGCCCCAGCGCAACAAGCACAAGGTCCGCTTCCAGTGCGCACGGCGGCTCGGCGGCAGGCGCGGTTATCGCACGGTCCACCTCATCGGTCGCCGCCACACGCAGGCGCTGCATCGTGATGCGGAGCGCCCGGCCCACGCGCTCGATACGCAGCGGGGCGACAAGCTCGGCAAATCGCACGCCTTCCTCGGCTGCGGCGCCGGACTCAAAAGCATAGGCCGGCGTCTCCCCCGCGGGGCCATCAAACAGCACCTGCACATCGCGGGCGCCCAGGCGCACCGCCGTCCGCGCCGCGTCGAAGGCAACGTTGCCGCCGCCGAGGACGACAACCCGCCGGCCAACGCTGGTGCGCGCCCCCAGATTGACCTCGCGCAGAAAATCCAGCGCTTGCTGCACTTCAGAAAGGCGCGCGCCGGGGACGGCCAGCGGCTGACCACGAGCCTGCCCAATCGCCAGCAGCAGCGCGTCATGCTCCCGCGCCAGCGCCGCCAGATCGTCCACGCGCGCGCCGCATCGCACGTCCACCCGCAGAGCAACCGCCTGGGCGATCTCCTCCCGCAGCCTGTCGCGCGGCGCCTTGTACTCCGGCATGCCGTAGCGCAGTTGGCCCCCCAGCTCAGGCATCGCTTCGAAGAGCGTCACCGCATGCCCGAGCCGCCGGCCCAGGTAGTAGGCCGCCGTGAGGCCCGCGGGCCCGCCGCCGACTACGGCGACGCGCTTGCCTGTGGGATGCGTCGTGAGCGTTTCCAGGCGCGTGCGCCACAGCGTGCTGTCGCCGTGATCCACGGCAGAGCGCTTGAGGGCGTTGATCGCCACGGGCTGCTCCATGATGCCGCGACGGCACCACGGCTCGCAGGGGCGGTAGCAGACGTAGGCGCAGGCGAGCGGCAGAGGCATCGCCTCCCGCACCACGGCGTGGGCTTCCGCGAACATCCCGCGCTCGATCAGGCCTGCGTAGCGCGGCACGTCCACGCCGACGGGACACGCGGCTACGCAGGGGGCGATCAGTCGGTTATGTAAAGCGTCGGCCATCTGCGACACCATCGTTCATGCCAAACCGTCGTGGTACAATCGCCCACGCCGCTGGTCTCACTTGGCGGCATGATACCAAATGCAGAAGGAGCACCATATCCAAGGCTAAAGACCCTATCGAACTGTATGAAGCGGCGACGAAGAACACCCGGAAGATTTTTGCGAAGGTGAAGCCGTCGCAAATGACTGCCTCCACGACGTGCAAGGAGTGGGACGTGCAGAAGCTGATGGAGCATATCTCCGGCGGGATGGGTATGGCCGCCGCCGCGTTCAGCGGGCGGACGTTCGACGCCGCCGACCATGACAAGGCCAAGGGCGGCACAAGCGTGGAGGCGTACGACGCGGCGATGAAGCAGGCAGTGGAGGGGCTGCGCGCACTCAAGAGCCTGGATGCGACGGTAAAGGTCCCCTTCGGCGAACGGCCCGCGAAGGACCTCGCCGTCACGCTGTTCATGGACAACCTGCTGCACGGCTGGGGCCTGGCGCAGGCGACAGGGCAGGACGCCAAGCTCCCCAAAGACTTGGTGGAGGCGTGCTAGGAAGCATTTGCGCCACGCTTCGCGCAGATGGCGGGGTCGAAGTCGTTTGGGCCGCAGGTGGAAGTGCCTGCGAGCGCATCCACGCAGGTGAAGCTGCTGGCGGGGTTTGGACGGAAGACGTAGCCTGCGCTCCTAGCGTATCGCGGTAATGAGAAGCCCCTGCTCCATCTATATGGAGCGGGGGCTTTTTTCGTCTGGAGCGTTGGAGAAAGAACGCTAGGCCTTGCGAAGCTGGACGGGGTAGCGCTTGTTGGCGCGGGTGAACAGCGCAAGCTGGCCCGGCGTGGCCTTGTTGAACACATCCATGACCACGGCGTAGTGCGGCAACGTCAGCAAAACGCTGCCCGGCGTAGCGCGCCCATTGACACGGGCCTTGGCGGCAATCTCGCCCATGGGGGCCACGACGCGAATGCTCTCCCCATCGCGGATGCCCAGCTTGACGGCGTCGCCGCTGGCGATTTCGGCGAGGGGACTGCCGTTGAGTTCGAGGACGCCCTTCACCTCGCGCGCCACTGCGACGAAGGCGGTGAGGCCGTCGCCGCGGGCCGCGGGGGCAGACGGCGCCATGTTCTGGAAGAGGCCGCGACCGCGCAAAAACTGGCTGGCGTGAAGGTCGGGCGTGCCGGGGTGCGCGGCGTCAGGGCAGGGCCATTGCACGCTGCCCGCCTCCAGCCGTTCGTAGGAGACGCCGGCGTAGCTGGGCGTGACCCTGGCGATCTCATCCATGATCTGGGAGGCGCTGGTGTAATCGAACCCCGTCGCGCCCATTTCCCGGGCGATGGCGGCGATGGCCTGCCACGCGGAGCGGGCTTGGCCCTGGGGCTTGACCGCCTGGCGCACCCGCTGCACGCGTCGCTCCACGCTGGTGGTGGTGCCGTCGCGCTCAGCGAAGGATGCCGCGGGCAGGACGACGTGGGCGTGCCGGGAGTACACGCTGGGCAGCGCCTGATGGCTGACGACGAACTCCGCCGCCTGAAGCGCCAGCGCCAGTTTGCCGCTGGCGTCGGGCACAACCTGATTCTCGCTCAAGAAGATCGCCGCCTTAATCTTGCGCTGGCGCATGGCCTCCAGCATCGCGGGGCCGTTGAGGCCTGCGGCCTCCGGCACCTTGCTCCCCCACATCTCGCGGTGGCGCAACCAGGCCCCCGCCGAGCCGATGGGCTGGCCGCCGGAGAGCCTATCGGGGGAGACGCCCATGTCCTCCGCGCCCTGGCTGTTATTCTCCCCGCGCATGGGGAATACCCCCGCGCTTGCCTTGCCCACGTTTCCCGTCAGCATCGCCATGTTGGCGATGGCAGTGCCCAGCGCATCGTCCACGCCGGCGAGCGACCCGCCGAAGACGAACGCCGCGGGCTTGTGCGTCGCTAGCAAGCGCGCCACCTGCACCATGCGCTCGGCAGGGATGCCCGACATCTTTGCGACCGCAGTAAGGTCGAATGCTTTCAGTGACGCCGCCAGCTCGTCCGGCGCGTCGCAGCGGTCGCGGATAAACGCTGTATCTTCGCCGCCGGCATCCAGCAGCGCGCGCATGATGCCGCCAAGCACGGCGACTTCGGTGTCCGGGACGCAGGCGAGCTTTTCCGTGGCCTGCATGCCCAGCTCCGTATCGCGCGGGTCGAGCACCACGAGCTTCGCCCCGCGGCGCACCGCTTCCTTGATCTGGAGCGCCGCCACGGGATGCTCAAAGGTCAGGTCGGCGTCCACGACGAGGATGAGTCGCGAGGCGCGCATGTCGGCAAGGGTACCCGTGGCCGCCGTGGAACCGAAGGCGCGCTCCAGACCCGCCAGCGCAGGCACGCGCATGAGCGGATCAATGAAATCAACGTTGGACGTGCCCAGGGCGGCGCGGGCGAACTTTTGCAGCACGAAGCTGTCTTCATTGGTGGCCTTGGGCGAGCCGAAGATCGCGATTTCATCGGGGCGGTACTGCGCCAGGCGCTGGGCGATGAGGGCGATTGCTTCGGGCCAGGTGGTCTCCGCCAGCGTGCCGTCGCGGCGCACTTGGGGCGTAAGCACGCGGTCCTTGCTGTACACCCACTTGTAGCCAAACTTGCCCTGCACGCACTCCTGCCCGTGGTTCCCTTCGCCCTCGATGTCATGCGTGACACGGATGAGCTTGTCCTTCTTGACGTTGAGGTTGAGGGAGCAGCCGACGGAGCAGTGGGAGCAGACGGAAGTCACGAGATCGTCGGCCCGACCAGCCCACTTGCTGTCCTTCTCCGTGATGGCCCCCACGGGGCAGACGTCCACGCACACGCCGCAGAAGGTGCAGCCGGAGTCCGCCAGCGTGCCGCCCTGGGAGGTGGCGACGACGGTGCGGTTGCCGCGCTGCTCAAAGATAATCGCGTCCACGCCTTCGATCTCGTTGCAGGCGCGGACACACTTGCCGCACACGATGCACAGGTTCATGTCATGGTCAATGAAGGGATTGCGCGTATCCAGCGGGAGGTTGCGGTACTGGTAGGGCAGCGGGACCTCGGCCACCTTGGTGTAGTAGGTCACGTCCTGGAGCTCGCAGCGCTCGTTCTGGGGGCAGACAACGCAGCGGTCGGTCACGGAGACGTTGCGCAGGCAAACATCCTTAGGCCCGCAATGCTCGGTGCGCCAGCAGGTGAGGCAGCCGTGGGGATGGTTCACCAGAGTGAGCGCCAGCACGTCGCGCCGGATATCTTCCAGCACCGGGGTGTTGGTCTTGATTTCCATGCCGTCGGCCACGGGCGTGTGGCAGGATGCGGGCTGGCCGCGGACGTTGGACACCTCCACCACACACATGCGGCACGCGCCGTAGGGTTTCATGATGGGGTGCCAGCACAAATAGGGGATGTAGATGCCCGCGTCGCGCGCGGCCTCAATCACCATCTGCCCCGGCTTGGCCTCGACTTCCACGCCGTCTATCTTGAGGCGAATCTTTTTACTGGTGGTGGTCATCTCGGCCTCATGCTAGCCGCGCTGGCGGGCGCGCCGCTGGGGAGCAGCGCATCGAACTCCGACTTGAAGTAGCGGTAGCCACTCTTGATGGGGTTGTCCGCCAGATGGCCGTGGGCGCAGAGCGACGACTTCATGGTGTCGCCAATCACCATGACGGCGTCCAGCTCGGCGCGCGAGCCGTGCCCGTGCGTCATGCGCTCCAGCACGTCCGCCACCTGGCGTGTGCCGACGCGGCAGGGAAAGCACTTGCCGCAGGACTCTTCGGCGTTGAACTCCGCAAGGATCGCGGTGATCTTGGGCACGGACACCGCATCATCGCCCACGATGATGCCGCCGGAGCCGAACATTGCGCCTGCGGCCACCATGCCGTCGAAGTCCAGCGGCATGTCCAGCGAGGAGGCGGGAAGAAAGCCGCCGAGGGGGCCGCCGGTCTGCAGGAACTTCAGGGGTCGCCCGTTAGGAACGCCGCCGCCGGTCTCTTCGATCACCTGACGCAGCGTCACACCGAAGGGCACCTCATAGAGGCCGGGCTTGGCGATGCTGCCGGAGAGGCACACCAGCGCCGTGCCCTTGCTGCGCTGCGTGCCAATGCCGGCGAACCAGTCGCCGCCCTGGGCCACGATGCTGGGCACATAGCTGTAGGTCTTCACGTTGTTGATATTGGAGGGCTTGCCCCACAGGCCCGAGGCAGCGGGGAACGGCGGCTTGTAACGCGGCATGGCCCGCTTGCCTTCCACCGACTCCATCAGCGCCGTCTCCTCGCCGGAGACGTAGGATTCGCCGGTGAGGGAGAGCTCTACGTCGAACGAAAAGTCGGTGCCCAGGATGTTCTTCCCCAGCAAGCCGTGGGCGTAGGCTTCGTCCAGCGCCTTCTGCGCGCGATTGATGGGCAAGTCCCACCCCACGCGAATGAAGATAAAACCCTTGCCGCCGCTGGCGCGGGTGGCGTAGCCCCCCAGGATCACACCCTCAATGACGCGATGGGGGTCGCTTTCCAACAGGTGCTTGTCATTGAACGCGCCGGAGTCGCCCTCCTCGGAGTTGCACAGGTGATACTTGGGGCTCACCGTGGCGTCATGGAGGAACTTCCACTTCATGCCCGCGGGGAAGGCTGCGCCGCCGCGACCGCGCAGGTTCGATTTCTGCACCTGCTCGATCACCTGCGCCGGCTGCATCTCGAAGAGCGCCTTGCGCAGCGCCTCGTAGCCGCCGTGGGCGATGTAGTGCCAAATATTCGTGGGGTCGGTCACGCCGCAGTTGGCGGTGACGATGCGCCGCTGGTGCTTGAACTCCGGGCGGGAGAAGAGATCGGCATAGCCGGAGCCGTCCAGCGTGCCGGTGGCGCCGAGCACGGTGACGTCCAGCGGCGCGCGGCCGGCGGCGACGTACTCCTCCACCAGCCGCCGCGCCTTCTCCGGCGTGACGTCGGAGAAGTACACCCGCGGCTTGCCCGGCAGCGCGATGCTGACGATGACTTCGGCAAAGTCCAGGCCCAGGCCCCCGGTGATGTGCACCTCCGCGGCGATGGCTTCTGCCGCCAGCGACTTCTTGAGCGCATCCAACACGTCCGGTGCGCCCGCCGCCTGGCCGTGGATGCCGTAGCCAACGAAGATCTGCGGGCGCTGGGGCGTCTCCACGGCGGCCCACACCGCCTTGGCCTGCTCGCGGAGCGCTTCGAAGGGGTTAGCCATGATGGCCACCGCCGCCGTTCTGGCGCATGGCGATCAGCCGCTCCCGCAGTTTTTCAGGGGTCAGCCTGCCCACGAGCGTGCCATCGAGCTTTCCCACGGGCGCGAGGGCGCAGGCCCCGGCGCACTCCAGCCCCCGCAGCGTGTACTTCTTGTCCGGGGTGGTGCCGTTGAACTTGATGCCGGCGAACTCTTCAGCCTGCTTCATCAGCGCATCGGAGCGGAAAATCTGGCAGGATGGGCCCCAGCACAGCTCGATCTGGTGCTCGCCGGGGGGCTGGAAACGGAAGTGGGTGTAAAAGGTAGCGACGCTATAGACATCGTTTACGGAGGCGCCGGTGCGCTGGGCCACTGCGGGGATCGCCCCTTCCACGAGATAGCCGAAGGATTCTTGGATAGCGATAAGACAGGACAGGACGGTGACCGTCCGCGTCTGGCTGTCCAGGACCTTCTGGATTTTGGGGTCCATAGCAGGAGTCCACGGCGCAATCGTGATTTTTCGAACTAACGCGGCATGCTACCACAGAAAGCGGGGGAGGAGCAAGAAGGTTGGGGGCTTGCAGCAGGGCGTACGACGCCACCTGTGACACGGCCCTATCGCAGAAGCACGCGTTCTGGTATACTAGCGTCACTCCAGTCTCAAGCACACACCCGTGCCGTCGCGAAACAGCCTCCGTCTCAACCCCGTAGCTCCTGTTACCGAGATGCATGCAGCGTTTGCCCGAGCGAGGAGAATTTTGGCGCCAGGAGCGCAGCATGAACATCTATGTCGGTAATCTCCCGTACGAGGTCAATGACCAGGACCTCAAGGACATCTTCGCGCCGTTCGGCGAAGTTGACTCCGCCCGCGTGGTCATGGACCGTGACACGGGCCGGGCCAAGGGCTTCGGCTTCGTGGAAATGAAGGACAACACCCAGGCTCAGGCCGCGATCAAGGGCCTGAACGGCAAGGACCTCAAGGGCCGTCCCATGACGGTGAATGAGTCCAAGCCCCGCGAGGGTGGCCGGCCCCAGGGCGGCGGCGGTGGCGGCGGTCGCGGCGGTTCTGGTTCCTTCGGCGGCGGCAAACGCTGGTAAATCCGGCGACGCCGTTGGTTCTTACAACTGAATAGCGAGTGGAGACGCTCCGGCAATGCCGGGGCGTCTCTTTTTGTCCAGGATCAGGGGCGTGACGCCCAACGCCGAACGCGCCAGGCTTGCAGCTACGCAGCCCCGGAGTGATAGCGAAACCAGGCATAGGCGCTCAGCGCCAGGATAGCGATGAGTATGGCCGTGATGGCCCACTCCGGCAGCCACGCCCGGGTGACGAGATGCACGAAGCCGTTGGCCACGGAGAGGGTGCGCTGGTAGTCCGGTACGTCATGGCGGCGCAGCCAGTACTCCAATTGCGTGAGGGGGCAGGACGGCAGGAGTTGGGAGAGGGACGTGCCGGCAAGCAGGGGCCAGTACGAAAGGGAGAGCCGCCGGCGCCGCGCGAGCCAGCCCGCGGCCGCCGCCAGCGCACCCGCCGCCATGAGCACCAAGAGCCCCATGTGCAGGCCGTACACCGCGCCGCCCGCCGCCCAGTACGCGCTGCGCATGCCGCCCTTCCCCCCTGCCTGGGCCAGCCTACAGCCTGGGCCGGCTGATCCTCCAAGCGAGCATCGCGCCCGCGGCGATGACGATGCCCATCCCCGCGCCAAAGAATATGGACAGCCCGGCTTGCTTTCCCGGCAGGTCAAGCTAGGAGTAATCCATCTCCCGGCGCATCGTCTCGACGAACTCCTTCACCAGGCTCTCCACGTCATAGCGCCGCGCCCACTCCCAGTGCTGCGTGGCCCGGTGCGCCAGCGACGCCATGATCTCCAGGTCTGTCTCCACGAGCTCCACCTCGCCGGGGCGGCGCACCTCCACCGCCACCTCCGTGCCGTCCGGCAGCACTGCGGCATGCACCTGGCCGATGGAGGCCGCCGCCAGCCGGTGATCGTCAAACGACTTGAAAAGCTCGGCCAGCGGCTTGCCCAGTTGCAGCTGGATGACGGCCTTGATCTGCTCCACCGGCACCGGCGGCGCGTCATCCAGCTGCTTGGCGAACTCCGCCTGGTACTCCGGCGCAAGCA